>JAURHO010000138.1 GCA_030833265.1 Crocinitomicaceae bacterium
CACCTATGCCAATCAAGTAGATAATTACAATCAAGACAATTATCAGTTGCATTTTATTCATCGTTTTTCGAACAAACTCGATGTCAATTTAGCGGCACACTACACCTACGGACGAGGATATTACGAAGAACTCAGACTTCAGGATGCACTTGCAGATTATGGGTTAGCTCCTCAAATAATTGGCACAGATACCATCGATCATGCTGACATTATTCGTAGGAGATGGCTCGATAATCACTTTATTGGATTGGTGTATGGCCTCAATTACCAACTCAATTCTAAATTGAGATTCACTTGGGGTGGCGCAATCAATAGTTATGCAGGTGAACATTTTGGTGAGATCATTTGGGCTCAATATGCTTCAAATAGCCAGATTTATGACCGTTATTACAACGATCACGCCCTCAAACAAGAAGCGAGTTCTTACCTCAAAACGAATTTTCAGCATAACAACTGGGATCTAACACTAGACCTTCAATACCGCGGCATCAATTACCAATTTTTAGGGGTAGATCAAGTGAGTGGCGTTCTTAAAGATGTGGAGCAAACCGTGAATTATCAATTTTTTAATCCAAAATTTGCTGTAGCAAAATCATTTGAGCGCCAACAAGTATTTGCTTCGGTAGGTATTGCCAACCGCGAGCCTGTTAGACGCGATTTCAGAGAAAGCACACCTGCCAACCGTCCGGTACCAGAAACCATGTACGATTCAGAGTTGGGTTATAAAATCACCGGAAAAAATTGGTTGGCGCAGTCTAATCTTTACTTCATGTATTACAAAAATCAGTTAGTACTGACTGGGCAAATTAACGATGTGGGCGGATATACCCGTACCAATGTTGACCAAAGTTACCGTGCAGGTCTCGAACTTGAATTCCAATATAATATAAGTGATCAAATCAAAATCAATAGCTCGACAGCATTGAGCCAAAATAAAATACTCAATTTCGTAGAATTCGTTGATGTTTATTTAGATGAAGCCCCTTACTATACTCAAATTCAAATTGCACATGGCAAAACAGATCTAGCCTTCTCACCAAACTTTGTTCAGTCTTTAAGCTTGCAATATTCACCGATAAATTCCTTGAAGCTCGCTTTTCAAACAAAGTACGTTTCTAGACAATATTTGGACAACACCTCTGATGTGAAGAGAAGTTTAGATCCTTACACCTTCAGTAATTTCACGCTCAATTGGACCCTCAAACAAAAATTTGCTGAAGCATTTGAATTAGGTTTTATGGTAAATAATGTGTTCAATGCCATGTATGCAAATAACGGCTATACTTTTAGTTATCAATATGGAGGACAAACCACTACTGAGAATTTCTATTACCCACAAGCCGGGCGTCATTTTCTGCTTCGAATGAGTCTCGCATTCTAAAACTCGTATCTTCGTAGAAAATATCTCTATGAAACTTTCTACACTCTTGGCCTCAGTACTTATAGTCCAATCCTTTTCTGCTCAGGTTATTGAAAAACCCAAAGAAATTGAACCGGTTCAAGTGATAGAAGAAAACTTAACGCCGCCGCCGCCAGTTGAAGTAGAGGAGGCTGTAGGTGATCAAATAATAGAGATTACAACAGTTGAAGTTGCAGGCCCAAAAGCTGCTTCTTTTCCAGGCGGCCCAGATTCTTTAATGGCTTACTTAGCTTCCCAGGTGGAGGTTTTTATTTTACAGGATACCAATGAGATATTTCCATTTGGTGAACAAGTCTTTGTCGTTTTTGAGGTAGCTACTGACGGTCAGATTCTCAATCCTAAAGTAGAATTGGGTTATAACGCTTTTCTTGATTCAGCAGCCTTACGCATTATCAGAGACATGCCAAAATGGGAGCCAGCCACAAACGAACTCGACGAACCTGTGGTTTCGACCAACCGCGTAACCATTACTTTTGATTTATTCTTAGATGAGGATATGTCAGATTTTGAAGATTGGGAGGAAGCAGATGAAATGCAATTTAAAACACATTTGGCTAGTTTTGAATTTGGCACAAGCATCAATACTAATGCTATTTTTGGTTTTGATCCTTCTTTTGCAAATAATCCGGAGTGGGAAAACGTTCCAACAAAGAGTTCTGTTTTTAACATGAACCTTTTTTCCTACAAATTCAAGCTCATCGATCAATATTTAGGGCTGGCTACGGGTTATGGCTTCAACTTTACAAATACTGAATTCAATGCGCCTTACACGCTTCAACACAACGCTAATTCGGTTACCGCTGTTTTAGACACCACGCAATCCTTTAAGCGCAATGCGCTTTATGGCGTCTATTTCACGGTCCCTGTGATGTTTGAAATCACCAATAAAGGAAGTTTCAAAGATGCATTCTATTTGAACTTTGGTGTGGTGGCTGGTGCCCGTATTTATAGTCACCAACGACAAACTGGCACCTATGAGAATGGCGATAAGTTTGAGTGGATTACCAGGTCTAAATTTAACATGAATCCTTACATGCTCGATGCAACTGTAAGACTTGGTTATGGTCATTTCGGTGTCTTTGCAAATTATGCTTTACTGAGCACCTTCAAAAAAGACATGACCGCAGCAATTTATCCGATGCGCTTTGGGGTGTCTGTGAATATTCCACAATAAAATCCGAAGTAAGAATTAAGGGTCATTTATACTTCATTAAAGAAAAGTGCAGCTGGGTTATTTCCTGCTAACCAAGACTTTGCATCCATCCTTTTCTTGCCTTCCATTTGCAACGCTGTAACCAATATGCTCTCGTTATTTCCACAAGGGAATAAGATGCCATTGGAGTGTGCAACTGGTCCATCATTTCTATGACAGCTGATCTCAGACAATTCTGATTCAAATATTTTAAATTGCACCCAGTCGTTTTTAATAGCTGACCACAATTTACACCAAGCCCCGGGGTACGGATTCAGGCCTCTAATTAGATTGTGTAAATCTTGTGCTGGGCTGCTCCAATTGATGATGGTATTTTCTTTAAATAATTTGGGTGCAAGCGCGTTTTTCCCTTCAATGGCATGCTGTACAGAGGGTTGAATGTCGCCGGCTGCGAGTTCATTGGCGGTTTGTACCGTGAGTTTTGCACCAACTTCTTGAAGAAGATCGTGCAATTCACCAACATTCATGTTTGGCCCAATTTCAACTTCAGTTTGCTGGAGAATAGCACCAGCATCAATTTGTTCATTGATCAAAAAGGTAGTCACGCCTGATTTGGTTTCGCCGTTGATGATAGCCCAATTTATAGGAGCTGCTCCACGATAAGCAGGGAGTAAACTGGCGTGTAAGTTAAAGGTACCGAGTGGTGGCAATTTCCAGACAATATCTGGCAACATGCGAAAAGCGACCACAATGAACAGATCTGCGTTCCAATTTTTTAGTTGTTCGATGAACTTTTCGTCTCTGAGTTTTTCTGGTTGAGCAAGATCTAATTTTTGGTCAAGCGCATACTGCTTTACAGCACTTTGGTGCATGAGCTGTCCACGCCCTGCAGGTTTGTCAGCCACCGTGACTACGCCAACGATGTCGTGATGACTGCGATGGAGTTCGTCTAGGATGCGAACAGCAAATGCTGGCGTTCCCATAAAAACAATGCGTAAAGACTTTTTCATACGGTTTTATTTTGCCAAGATACGTTCTTTAAATAGAGTATGGAAATGAGGCCAAGTAAGCCAAAGTAGATGTATTCAACCGTCCAAATCCAAAAAATGTCGAGGTTCCAAACCTTGATAAATAAGTAACAAAATATGGCGTAAACTCCCACTGTAAAAAACTCAATGAGCATTGAATGCAGCGTGTTTCCACTTCCGTGGATGGTTTGAAAGTAAACTGAAATAAAGCCAAAAACAAGAATGGAGACGGCAATTAGGCGCAAGATATCAGCACTTTTATCGACATAGATTTCTGCCGGATTTACCATACGGATCATGGCTTCAGGGTAAAAGACGGCGCCGTGAAAGGTCAGGGCCATAAAACACAAAGTAAGAAATTGGATTCGGCGTTGAATAATGGGTATCTGCTCAAATTTTTTCGCGCCAAGGTATTGCGAAATATAGGTTTTTGTTGTGCCTGCAAAACCCCAAATCGGAACAAAAGCTAAAAAATAAATGGAGCGAATATTCTGAGAGACCGTCAAGTCAAAAGTTCCTTTTTGCTCGAGCCAAGTAAAAAAGAGTGTCCAGGTTGCCAGGGCAGAAAATCCTTGAAGCAAAAGCGGACTACCAACCTTTAGTAATTCTTTGAGCGAGCCAAGGTGCGGTTTGAAATAGGACAGCAGTTGGTATTTTTTTCTTTCTTTTGAGAACCAAAGAAACCCAAGCATACTGAGCATGCCAATGCCATCAGCCATGGTTGAAGCGAGTGCTGCGCCCCTGATGCCGAGTTCAGGAAGCCCCCATTCGCCGAATATCAGTAAATAGGCGAGTAGGGCATTTGAGCTTGCTGTCAAAACTGAAGTAACCAAGACCACCCAAGATTTCCCTTCGGCTAGAAAGAATGATTGAATGGCCAATGTAATCATGGCAAAAAACAAAGAGAAGCTCCGTTGTTCAATATAAATACCTTGTAGATGGGCTATATGTTTTTGCTCAGAATAAGCAAAAACTAAATCGGGCATAACAAAGCGTAAAATCAAGAAGAGCAAGATGGCAAGTGCCATCAAGACGACGATTGGAAGATACTGGCCCACGACGTGGCTATGCCTTTTCAGGCAGTGGCTTGCTGCTCATATTTATTCGCAACTGCAAGTCGCGACGATGGAGCAGCCAGCACAACATCAAGAAAATCAA
>JAURHO010000139.1 GCA_030833265.1 Crocinitomicaceae bacterium
ACCTGCAATCAAGGCATTGATGGTTTGCGGTCTTTGCTCGGGCCTAAGTGTTAAAATTTTTCCGTTGGAACGCACATTTTGTGTCCAAGGTAAAAAGAGTACGACCAGCACAATTAACAGCAATGCATAAATGGTATTGCGCAGCAACTTTTGCGATGGTGCCTTTAAAATCTCATGAACCTGAAGGCCCTCTAGCTCAATTTGATTTGGATTTTTTGGTGATAAGTTCAACATTTTTCTATGTTATTTGCTGTTCTTTATTACAATTCAGTTAAAGTATAAACCTTGGCTGCTTTGGATTTCAGGCTATCAGAAGTAGCACTTAGCAAGACGGTGCAATCGGAGTGCTTTTCTAAGTAATCAAACACAAGCGTTTGTTGTGCTTGCGTCAGGAACTGATAATGGGTATCCCATAATAAAAGTGCCGGTTTGGAAAGCAAAGCTCGGACCATTAAAATTTGGGTTACCATCGTGCGATTCAAGGCGCCCGCCTCTGGATTTAATACCGTTTGATAAGCATCTTGTAAATTGAGTATCGAAGGAGCCAGACCAAGCTTCTCACAGATATCAATTACTTCTTGATGCGCTATGGCTCTACCCATTGTGAGGTTATCCATTACAGTGCCATAAATAAGATGGTCTTGTTTCAAACAGGTCGCCATCTGTTTTCTGAGTGCATTGACTTTTAGATTTGTGGTTGGAATGCCATCAATAAGTACTGATCCTGAAATTGGTTCGGTAATGGCCGCAATAAGTAAAAATATACTCTGACTGCGGTGCCCCTCAGGATCGAGCAGCAAATAAGTTTTTCCGGCTTCGAAGTCAAGTTGAAGGTTTTCAAATAACAGGGTATTACTCCAACTGGTTTGATAACTCACCTGCTGAAATGAAACACCGACATGCGCTTTGTGCGCCAAGAGCTCCATGCCATCGTTTGGCTCTAGAGCCAAATCAGTGACTTCGCCTATTTTTTCAATTGCAGTAAGGACATCGTAAACCACCTCTAAACTGACAATTAATTTCTCTACGGAATTAAGCACCAAGACAATAATAATTTCAGCGGCAACAAATTGACCAATATTCATTTGCTGCGAAAGCACCAACAAACCACCGATAATGAGTAAGGCCAATGCAATCAATACCTTGAAACCAATCAAATATTTGTATTGCTGCACCAAAACTTTGAAGTGCTTTTCTCTGGCTTTCAAGTAACCATTGAGATAAGCATCTGTGCGGTTCAAGAGAATGTCTTTTTGGCCCAAAAATTTAAAACTGATGCGGTTGCGGGCTATTTCCTCGAGCCAATTGGCCACCTTGTATTTGTATTTTGATTCTTCGAGGCTACTTACAAAACCACGTTTGGCGGTAAGCCTAAAAATAAAAATTAAAAGCACCAAGAGGGCAAAACCAAAAATGATGAAAAAAGGATGATAAAAGGAGAGCAATATCAAGCCAAAAAAGATTTGTAAAGAGGCGGCGGTGAAATCAATAAGTAGCTTAGAAATTCCCTTTTGAATAGTGAGCGTATCAAAAAAGCGGTTGGTCCATTCAGGCGCGTAACGCAATAACAATTCTTTAAGCTGTATCGAAGGCATGCGCGTTGCAAATTCAAGTGCTGAACGCGAAAAGATGCGTTGCTGCAAGTTTTCTGTAATGCGTAGCTGTGCAATATTCATGAATCCGGTAAAACCAATGGCCATCACAACGAGTCCTACTAAAAGAAACCACGAAGTACTCACTTTTCCTGCTTGTACGAAATTAATGATGGCTTGAATCCCGAGTGGCAAACCTAAACTCAAGATCCCACCCACAATAGCAAATAAATAAATATCGCGGATGTCTCGGCTGTCGGGCTTTAATAGTGCCCAAAAGCGCTGAAATGGTTTGCTTACATCATTATTCATGGTCAAGGTATTTAAAAAGTAATTCTTTGTAAAAAACATATACCGCATCCTCTTGTTCAGAGCAGTTAGTAACTTCGGGTAAATGCTGTGCAAAAAAGCGCTGTTGAAGACTTCCTTCTAAAACAGTGGTTGCCAACATTTCCGCAAAATGACAAGTTGGTTGGTAAGCATTGATGAGGTTCGCTAGAAAGCTCACCACATCGGCATAAGTTTGATGATAACCTGTTTGGTGATCGTTATCTACGGCCTTGGTAAGAAGTACTTTTGGCGCTTCATGGATGACTATGCGCTGCAACCTACGTTCGTTGGCTGTAGATAAATCAGCAGCATTTGGGTTGCTAATAATAGATAATGCAGTTTCCAATCTTTGTTTAGGGTCGCCAGCCTGTGCTTCAAGTAAGAGCCTGCACTCTACCCTTCCCCAATACCAATTGACGAGGTAGAGCAGCAATTTTTGTTTCGATGAAAAATAGCGATACACAGATGCTTCAGTGGTTGCAGCTGCTGACGCCAATTTTTTGAAGGTCAATTGCTCGAATCCCAATTCGTCTATTAAAATAATACTGCTTTCGATGAGTCTTTGTCCCAAACGCGTTGCTTGCGGATTGCGGATTGCAATTTGCTCCAAAACAGGAATATGAAAGCGATCAACCAGATTCATAGCAGTACTTTGAAGCAAAAATAATAGCATTACTATCATTCAATCAAAGATTTAATATTACTTCTTTTTATGGTGTCTATAAAATATTTTGGGATGCAAGAAAAAAGCCGCCTTTCGGCGGCTTTAACTACTGTTTCAAGAGGATATATTTGCTTACTAAACCCATGCTCTGATTGATCCTCTTTACTTTGGAAGTTTTACTGTTGTAAAATTTGAAAAATCAGTAGTGTTCTATTGAACATTACAAAGATGCGAGGATGAGCTAAATAGAATTATGATTTAACGCGCTGTAAAAAGTTGATTTAAATCAGTAAAATGAGTTTTCAAAACAAGCGTTTATTTTTTTCTAACCCCAACGATATTCGGTAAGCGCCAAAAATGATTGTTGTCGTCGCGTTCCCAGGTAGTGGAAACCCAAGAACCTACCTTTTCAATACAGTGGTCATTGACATCAATTAGCAAACTGGTCTCTGGCCCACCTTCCAAATAAATAGCGTCATGCAAGCCATAAGGCATGGCAGTCATGAAGCCGATCATTTGGTTATGGGTATAAGGTGATCTGGTAAAAATGAGGTAGAACCAACCTTTTTCATCTTCTGCGGCTATGAGCATGCTACACGATTGGATTTTTTTCTTCCAAAACATGGGGTTTCCATTGCAATCAATCATGCGTAGGCCCTGTGCAAAACCAGTGAAATTTTGCTGCTCTTGACTCCAGTTTGAACATGTGAGATCTAGGATCTCAATATTTGAACGGTTGGTATTTGGTTTAGGCCCAAGCGCCAGCATCAAATTAAAATTCTCGAGTAAGTTGGGATTGTTGTAATGCTTGCCATTTTGAAGGTAGGCTCTACTCTGTAGTGGTTTGGCCAGATTGTACATTCCAGCATTGAACGAAACCAATAAATCGAAGGTGTCGGCCCATGTATATAGGTTTCTTGTGACCGAATCGTGTTGGGTAGCGGAAAATAAATCAAAACGGAATTGTTGTGGATCCATTCTGAGAATGGAGATCTTTGAATCACCAATGAATGATTTTTGAGGAGCATCAATTTCGCGGTATTCCATGCCCTTGGTGAGCTCTACCCATTCTGCATAATTAGGTGTTTCTTTTTCGGCCTCTTGCTGGCTATAAGAACAAGCACTAAAAAGCAATAAAATTCCGACAAAACACAAATAACGCGACATAGTTGACAATAAGAAGTTCCAACAAAGATAAAGAATTTGGCTGCTCGAATTTCAGTATCTTTACTGCTCAGAATTATTCGAATTATGAGAACTCTCTTTTTATTTCTACTGATTTCAAACTTCGTTCAAGCACAAGCAGTTTCTAAAAAAAATGCACTTCAAGCGAAGCGTTACACCTCCAATGCCATCAACTTATTCAATGAAGGCCAAAGTGTCAATGCCTACATGATGCTGAGCCAAGCTTACGCGCTTGACTCCACTAATTTGCAAACGATCTACTGGTTAGCCACCTCTGAATTCGATCTCAGAGCCTATCCAGATGCTCAAACACATATACAAAAAGTTCTTAAACTAGCCGGAGCAAAAGCGACACTCGAGTACTTGACGCTTGCCATCCAATGCAATATGGCGCTCAATTTTCATCAAGAAGCTTTGCTTCAACTTGCAGAGGCAAAAAAACTGCTCAACAACGAAAAAGACTACAAAACGCTTGGTTTAGCTACCTTCCAACAACAATGCGAATTTGCCATAGCAGCATTCAAGGGCGGTGAGGTTCAAAATCAAAGAACACTTTTAGGCAATAACCTGAACACTAAATACGACGAATACGGTCCTATTTTTCATCCAACAAACGGGCATTTGTATTTTACATCAAGAAATCCAGACACCAAAGGCGCTAATTTAAACCCCGACGATCAGCGTTACTTTGAAGATATCTACGAAGCCACCCCAGACCCAGAAACAAAAGGGGCTTGGGTCAAACTTTTTGACAACTACGAGCTCATCAATACCCAAGGATTTGATGCACTTTCTTACATTTCCAAAAATGGGCTCTATGGGCTCGGAACCGTGAATACCACCGCATCTTTAGAACAAAATACAGAAAGCTCTGATATTTTTGAACTCACTACAGAGAAAGCCGGAACCTGGGAT
>JAURHO010000140.1 GCA_030833265.1 Crocinitomicaceae bacterium
GGCGCGGTCGGGTACGTTCTTGATTCCTCCCAAACCGTCTGCAAATTTGCCTGTCAAAACTTGCGTCAATACCGTTTCAGGTTGATTCAGATACTGGGTAGGTGCAATGATTTTGGCGATCAATTCGCGGTCTTTGGGCTGACTAGCCATATAGCTAGCCGTCAAAATGGCACGATAGAGCGCAGCAAAGGTGTTGGGGTTTTGTTTGATGAATTCATCGCTCACGCCAAATGCACAACAGGGGTGTCCATCCCAAATTTCTTTGGATAGGATGTGAATAAAACCTACCTCGTCATACACAGCGCGTTGGTTAAACGGATCTGGGCCTAAAAATCCGTCGATATTGCCTGCGCGTAAGTTAGCCACCATTTCAGGTGGTGGTGTGACACGAATTTGCACATCGGTGTCTGGATTGATGCCGTTTTCAGCCAAGTAGTAGCGCAATAAGAAGTTGTGCATGCTGTACTCAAATGGCACAGCAAACTTGAATCCTTTCCATTGTTTGGGGTCGCGTTTGTCCTTATGTTTAACGTGCAAAGTAATGGCTTGACCGTTGGTGTTTTGGATACTGGCCACGTTCATGCCCACTTGGTTGCTGCCTAATCCCATCGTCATGGCAATGGGCATTGGGGACAAAAAGTGACTGGCGTCATGCTCTTTATTGATCATCTTGTCGCGGATCAAAGCCCAACCGGCTGTTTTGTTGAGCTGGACGTTCAAACCTTCTTTGCGATAAAAGCCTAGCGGGTCAGCCATGATCAATGGGCTGGCACAGGTGATGGCGATAAAACCTATTTTTAAATCTTTCTTTTCGAGCGATCCTCTGTCTTGGGCCATGGCTTCTAACGCACCCAAAGGCATCATGGAAGCGATAGCGGCTCTGGCTGTGTTCGTACCAACGGCTCTTAAAAAATTTCTACGAACCGAATCTACAGGAAAGAGGGCTTTGACAAAAGCCGCTTCCATAAAGTTACGTGAAGTGTCTTCTAGGCTCAAAACAGCTTGCGAGTTGTGATCCTCGGGGCTGTGCCCTTGACCACAAGCACAATGCAACATCAGAGGTTTGTCGGCGTCGTAGGCGTCGTGTGTGACGGCTTGATTCTGAATCAGGCTAGACAGATCTTTTTTCATGGAACATCCTCTAATCAAATGGACTCATCCATATCAGCAAGGTGCATGCCATCGAGTCTGTGCCGAACTTGCTTCAAATTGGTGCCTCTCTTGATAAAAGCGCAAGGACATGGTGCATTTTTTGAGAATGCTCTATTCAGGTGCGCAGCCTAATGGTCATGCTTTGACAATATGGTCAGAGGTCAAGTTAACAACCACTTATTTGATAAAGTATTGGTGCCGATGTCAATTTGAAGAGGTACGCCGAAAAACGATGGCCAGTACCTAGGCTGAATAATCAGTTATCTATGCGGGTTTGAGGCCATTTCACCTGGTCACTCAAAGTCTGCAGGATTCGTCAACTTGGCGTCAGCGCCAACACCCTAGATGCTTTAATTGAACGCTACTCACCTTTATGAAAATGAACGGTGAACCAAGAACTTTTTGCTAAGACCCCCAAAAAAGATTTGGATAGTTATTGGTTGTTAAAGTAAAAATGTGTAGAATTTAATGAGATAAATGTAAAAATTGCTAGCTAGACTGTTTCACAATCGCAAAGGTTGCGGCCCATGACATCTGACACATCAAAATCAGGCTATCTCTTCTACTTGAATTTGATCAAGTTAAGGGATGAGCGGCAATCGCATGCGTCATTTAAGCTAGACGCAGCCGCGATGAGACTTTTGGAGTTAATCGCTTTAGGTCACTTGAATGTGCGCCCAATAAGTGAGAGTGGATTGACCGAAATCCAATCCATGGGCTCAGTGGCAATTGTTCGTGAAAACATTGACTTGCTAGTGGACCTGGGACTGATAGAGCAGTTCTTTATTGACGCAAACAAGGGCACCAAGTACCTCAAGCCTACAAAGTTGGCCATCGACTATTTGGCTAGTGTTGGGCAGTCCATGATGAAGGCTGTGGCTGTTTAAGCGCGCAGTTTGCGATCATTCCCTTCTTAGAAGGTGTCGGGATGAACCAATGGGTATGTGTAGGGGGGTAGAGCAATTCGAGGTCTACAGCATCCAGCAACGGGACGGTTAGAAAGTCGTAGATCTCACAGAGGACGGTGTGATGGTTGGCATTGCGGGCAAGCCTGGTTATGGTGTCGTGTAAAACGACAGTCGCATGAACCTAAGATCAAACATCTATGCTTTAAAGCTTCTTAACGCTTTGATAGGTGTAAATGGAGCTGGCTTGGTCCTTACGCACTTGATACAGGCACTCAGCCCTGGCTTGTATGGATTTGACATTGTCACAAGCATAGGAATTGATTTGTACCCTTGCAACGCAGCTGTGTCTGGAATCGCTGTTGGTGATCAAGTCACAGAAGCGGGAAGCTTTTTGCTCTATAGCTGAACAGAGTGATTTGTTGTCTCCCTCTGGCATGTTGTCACATTTGCCAGCATATGCAACTGACCAAAAAGGAAAGACTAAGATAAGGAATCGAAGTAAATTGTTCATAGACGGGGACGGTATGCTGAAGGATACATATTTGAATGTCAATTTGTGAAGCAATTATTACGCCACTGTCTAAAGCGTGTTAATGTTCTCACTTTGCACCAAAAACGATTGGTTAATTGACAAACGCACCAATTCAGAGCAAATCTAGTTGGTAAAGTGTGTAATTAGCACCAGAATTAAAGTTGCTTCAAAAAAGCAAAACAAAATATAATCAAAGTCTAGCTAATTAGGGTGAAATTTTAAATCTACTTCAATCAATTATGAGTGACTCCGATCGTCCTTTAATCATAGGAAGTGGCACAAAGCACAGTGTTTCTGTTTCCGAACACACGGGCAATGCCAATAGTCCCAAAAACAAAGTGCGCTCAGGTTTTGAAAATAAATCTGAGAAAGTTGCAATTAATGACAAGGGAGAGCGTGCGGGAAAGACGCCAGTCATTGCCGAACAAAGGCAAAATGAACAACTGGCTGGAAATTTAATATTAAAAGCTGCTATCAGCGAAAAAATTCAGACCGCTACAAAAGGGATTAATAAAAATAACAGTCAAAAAATAGAAAGCGAAGCGTTAAATAAATTATCAGCGCAAGGCCTTAATAATGACATTGCAAACGAAATTCTTGATGGTATTTACAATACCTCTTCTGCTGTTGACAAGAATGTAAAAGTAAATATTGAATCAATTAAAGAAAATATAAAAGCCATTAATATAGGCATTGACTCAGAAAACATTCAAGAAATTTCCTTTGATAAAGCGCTCGAGTCAAACACCATTAAGATAAGTGACAAATTAGAATCGCAAAATAAAGCAAAAATATTGACTGATAAAGATATTGATAATTTGCAAACAATTTCGAATGAAAAGCATGAGGATTCGTCAGAGCCTAAATTTGCAAAAGAATCAAGTGTTGATAATGCACAAGAAATAAATCTAGACAAGCAGGAAAACAACAAACAGAAATTGTCGTCTGATGTCGTCTCTAAGACTACTAAAGCGGTTGTTGTTGAATCCGTAGTTGATAACTTGCAAAAAGTTCCAAAAGAAAAAGAGTCAGTAAACGTTCAAGTATTGCATGCTGAAAGTAAAAGTAAATCTGATAACCCAATCCTCTCAAGAGAATCCAATAAAAATACAGCCCAACTTGAAGGAGTTAACGATATGGCTAAGTTTCATACACCAACAGAGCCACGTGGTGTTGACAACAGTCAGCCTATTGTAAAAGTTGAGCGTGAAGAAAATAGACAGTTAATTGATACCCCGCATAGTGAGCCCTACATACAGCCTGAAGTTCGAATAAAAATAACCGAGGAAAATAAGCAGCCTGTAGCAAAAGTGGGTGTTCAGGATCACACAGAAAGGTTGCCTACAGATAAAAATCAGAGATCAAATATCGATATCAGTGCAGCACCAGCACTGACCGATTTGTCGATTGGTAAAGTAAAAAAACCGAATCCTCAGAGTTTTAAGAATGATGAAAAACTTGATGAAATTAAGTTAAAAGTAAATGCGATTAATAATGCAATGGAAACGGTAAATTTGCAGCTTGATGCACTTGGTCCGATAAAAGAAATTTCTATTCAATCCTTGAGAGAAAAGCAACACGAAGCATTTTTAGGTAGAGTCGCTCGAATGAAAGGCGATGTGGCATCCGTAAATCAGCAACTAAATGTTCTCGAAGAAATGGCTGGATTAAAGTCTAAAAGGACAGGCTGAGTTAATTCAATTGAATCTATGCCTGAGGGCGGGCCGTCGGGTTTTGGCAAGCATGATCAAAATGGCTTCGCACCAACAATCTGTGTACAAATCGACTTATTTTTCAACTCTCTTCAGATTTTTTAATACATTACGGCATAAATCGATATGAGCAGAGCTTTTTATATTTTGTTGAGCGGATGCAAGCAAGGATTCAATCAATAAAGACGTCATTTCATTTTGATGACGAGCCGCTGCGAGTGCACGCTGCAGTTCATGGATGAGTTTGTCTCGTGCATCTATTTCTCTGGTCAAAGGGTCCAAATGCTCAGAGCGATGGCGACTTAACAGGCCGTCTACTGCCGATGAATTTTCAATCAAATAATTAGCATTGAAGTTTTGATATGC
>JAURHO010000141.1 GCA_030833265.1 Crocinitomicaceae bacterium
AACTGATTTTTTCAGCCAAAGACCTCACGAGCATGCAAATTATCAGCAGCATGGTGGCCACTTCTGCAGCCCAGCTTGAGTATAAAATTGCCCAACCAGACACCAGTTATCTGATTGGCAGTAATTCGATTGACACTGCCGGTGACTACTATACATTGCACTTCGACGCACTTGAACAAGCCACCAACAAAAGAATCAAACGCGTTTTTGACCTTTTCATGGCTATTGTTATCCTTATCCTGAGCCCGGTGAGCTTCTGGATTTTCAAAAAGCGCTTGCAATTTTTCAAAAATATTTTTGGCGTATTAAATGCACAATATACATTAGTGGGTCTTCAAGTTGATCAACTCAATAGACGACATCAAAAGAAAAGTATCGTCAGACCCTATTATTGGCATCCTGATAATCAGGCAGAAACGAATTTGCGCTACACTAAAAACTATAGCGCCCAAACAGACTTTAAGTCAATCCTAAAAAACTATCGTTTGCTCGATCAGCAAGCTTCCTGATTTTGATCAAAATTGCTTAATTTTGCAACTCATCAACGACATCAATTAACAGAAAATGGCAGAAATAGAAATTCGTCTTCCTAAAATGGGTGAAAGTGTCACCGAAGCAACCATTACAAATTGGCTCAAAAACATTGGCGATGCTGTTGCCATAGACGAACCACTTGTTGAAGTTGCTACAGATAAAGTAGACAACGAACTCCCTTCAGAGGCTGCAGGTACACTCATCAAAATTTTATTTGAAAAAGACCAAGTAGCTCAAGTGGGCGATGTCATTGCCATTTTATCCACAGACGGTGCTGGCGCAACTAGCGCACCAGCAGCTGCCCCTAGTAACAACGCTGCTCCTGCCCCAACACAAGCAGCGGCCACACCAGCAAGCACGCCTGAAGCACAAGCTCCAGCGGCTATCAAAACCAATGATGGTCGTTTTTACTCGCCACTGGTCAGAACAATTGCTCAAAAAGAAAATATTAGTGCCGCTGAACTCGCTCAAATTGCAGGTTCAGGCCAAGAAGGCCGCGTTACTAAGAAAGACGTACTCGCGTTCTTAGAAACACGTCAAGCGCCTGCAGCACAAACTGCACCTAGCTCAACGCCTGCCGCAAGCACTGCTCCTACAGCAGCTGCAGCTTCTTCTGGCATCCAAATCAAAGAGCCTGTCGTTATTGCAAACGCAGGCGACGAAATCATCGAAATGGACCGCATGCGCAAGCTCATCGCTGAGCACATGGTGATGTCTGTGCATGTGTCACCACACGTTACTTCTTATGTTGAGGCTGACGTTACTACTATTGTTAAATGGCGTGACCGCATTAAAAACGACTTCAAAAAACGCGAAGGAGAAAACTTCACATTCACCCCTATTTTCATTGAAGCTGTTGCCAAAGCCATCAAAGACTTCCCCATGATCAACGTTTCGGTTTCCGGAACCAACATCATCAAGCGCAAAGACATCAATATCGGTATGGCTGCGGCCTTGCCAAGCGGAAACCTCATTGTTCCCGTGATCAAAAATGCAGACCGCATGAATTTGGTGGGTCTTGCCAAAACAGTCAATGAATTGGCGAACAATGCCCGCAACAACAAATTAAAACCTGACGATACTCAAAACGGCACATTTACTTTTACCAATGTGGGTACTTTTGGAAGTCTAATGGGTACGCCAATTATCAACCAACCACAAGTTGCTATTTTGGCACTTGGTGCCATCCGTAAAGTGGCAGCGGTCATTGAAACTCCAGACGGTGACTTCATCGGTATTCGTCACAAAATGTTCTTGTCGCACTCTTATGACCACCGTGTTGTAGACGGAGCGCTTGGCGGGCAATTTGTCAGACGCGTAGCTGATTACCTCGAGGCTTTCGACCCAGAAACTACGCTCTAAGATGCCCCTTCACTTAGTTCGTCCCCTTTGTGTCTTTGACCTAGAAACAACTGGGCTTCAAATTACCAAGGACCGAATTGTACAAATTGCCATTATCAAGCTGCTGCCTGATGGGCAAAGCATTTCGTTCAATGAATTAGTGAATCCGGAGCAAAACATCCCTGATGAAATTGCAGCCATCCATGGCATCACCAACGAAATGGTAGCAAACGCGCCAACCTTCAAAGAATTAGCGCCTCAAGTCATTGCATTCATCGCTGATTCCGACCTCGCTGGTTACAACTCAAATAAGTTTGACATTCCAGTACTTTCTGAAGAATTATTAAGAACCGGAATCGATTTTGATCTTGGCGCCAGACACTTTGTCGATGTGCAAAACATCTTTCACAAAATGGAACAGCGCACGCTTGCAGCTGCTTACCAATTTTATTGTGGCAAAACCATTGAAAATGCGCACAATGCGCTTTACGACACACTTGCAACGCTAGAGGTCTTACAAGCGCAAACAGAACGCTATCAAGACCTCAGCAATGACATTGCAGGCCTCGCTAAATTCTCTACAATCGGAGATAACCAAAGAGCCGATTTTGCGGGCAGGCTCTGCTACAACGAACAAAATCTACTTTGCTATAATTTTGGCAAGCACAAAGGAAAAACCATCGAACGCGTACTCAAAGAAGAACCCGGCTATTACGGCTGGATGCTCGAAGCTGATTTTCCATTAAATACCAAACAATTATTGCGTCAAGAAGTGGAAAGACTCAAAGACGCGGCACTTGGAACCAACCTTGAAGATAAACTTGAATTATTGAAAAATAAATTCAAAAAGCCATGAAAATTATTTGCATTGGCAGAAACTATGCCGACCACGCCAAAGAAATGAATGCAGCGCTTCCTACGCAGCCTATCTTTTTTTTAAAGCCTGATACTGCCTTGTTGCGTGAAGGCGACTTTTACTACCCAAACTTCACCAAAGATTTACATTTTGAGTGTGAATTGGTCATCAAAATAGACAAAGTAGGCAAACACATTGATCCGGCCTATGCCCACAAATATTACTCTCAGTTTACCTTAGGTATAGACTTCACAGCGCGCGATCTTCAGCAGCACTGCAAAGAAAAAGGCTTGCCCTGGGAACCGGCTAAAGGATTTGACCACAGTGCCCCCCTTTCACCAATTTGGCTCAATGTCAAAGACTACGATTTTCAAAATATAGAATTTCGTTTCTATCAGAATGAGACGCTCAGACAAATCGGTTCACCAAAAGATTTTATCTTCCAAATTGACGCCCTCATTGCCTATGTGTCTCAGTTTATCACGCTCAAAACAGGAGACCTCTTATTTACCGGAACACCTGCAGGTGTGGGCCCAGTTCAGATTGGAGATCAATTAAGAGCAGAACTCAATGGGCAAACCCTTCTTGAGCTTGCCATTAAATAAGGCATTTAGCACTTTTTACTGCTTGACCATTTTGAGCACTTGCCCATCTGAAAAAGAAAGGAAGTAAATGCCCTTTTTCAATTGGGGTAACTCTATCGATTGTAGTCCTTGCTGAAACTCAAAATCAGCTAACAGCAGGCCATTTAAATCATATAATCCAGCTCGGATTTTATTAGCCCCATCGATTTGAACCGAAAAACTATTGGTAAACGGATTTGGAAACAACCGTAAACCAATTGCTTTAAGTTCCGGCAAGCCTAAATCTGAACCGGGTTGATCTTCTAATAAAAAGAGCCCGCCAAGATCTTGCCCTACAATTAAGTCGAGGTGCGCATCATTGTCTAAATTGCCAACACTTGCTGACGCATAAGCCCCAATTTGTGCTGACAGACCCACGAGATCTGCCGTGATTTCATGATAAGTGCCTGTAATATTATTACTGATGCTGTCAAAAAAATGAAGGCGGCCATCTTGTGCACCTACAAGTAAATAAGTGCTGTCTTGCCATTTGAAAAAACAAGCATTTGAAAAGCCATCTGGGCCATTTACGGCAACGTTGACCGCGCCGAGCGCTGTACTTTGCTGGGTAAAGGCAGCAGTTGTAAGCGTTCCGGTATTTTCAAAATAAATGAGACCGCCACCTTTATAGCCAATGATGAGGTCAAGTTTTCCATCCTCATTCAAATCGAATAATTGAGGACTCGCAAACATAGGCACTTGAATGGCATTACCTGTGGCATCGCTTAGTGTTGAAGTTTGCAAAGAAAAACTTGGAGTAGTGCCTGAAGTGGTATTCAGGAAATAAGCCAAATGACCATCATCTCGCCCAATGATGAGCTCGGGTTTGCCGTCGTTGTTGAGGTCCCCAACGCTAGGCATTAAGTTAAGGCCAAGACCTGCATTGGCTAAATCTAGGAAGTTGTTGTCTACTAATACAAAAGAAGGAGCTGAAGCGGTTCCAATGTTTTGATAATAAGCAATCCTGGACTCTTTGTTTAAAACGGGTTTATAAGCATGAAAATTTCCAACTAATAAGTCGAGTAAGCCATCTTGGTTGAGGTCGGCCAAAACCGGTCGCGAACCTGCACCGTGTTCAATCATGTCACCTTGCAGCCAATCGTTCTCTTGAAAAGCAAAAACAGGCCCCTGATTACTGCTCAGGTTTTTGTAAAACCAAACACTGTTTTCATTTTCAGAAACATTGTTTGCATTGGGAGACACCAGTAAATCCTTCTTGGCATCTCCATCCACATCTAAATAATAAGCCGCTGGAAACAACTGTACATTAGCAGGAGTTGTGTTGC
>JAURHO010000142.1 GCA_030833265.1 Crocinitomicaceae bacterium
CAAATGAAAAAATACGTGTAAATATATAAATAATACAAGACAAAAAACCAATACAGCAATTACTTCCTTCATTTAAAATATAATACTAAATACTAATTTAGTTTTATACTAATATTTGCAAATTTATACTCATTACTATTAGATGTCGTAACTATTTAACTATTTAACTATTTAACTATTTAATAATAATTAATCTACCCTAGCTCCACTACGCTTGACAACAGCCTCATATTTGCCAAGTTCAAAGCGCATAAAAAGCCCAAACGCTTCGGGCGTAGTTGGCGCAGGTTCTGCCATTAAGCTTGCAAAACGGGTTTTGATTTCGGGTGCTTGAAGCGCTTGCACAAAAGCTTTGTTGAGTTTTTGAATGACGCTTGCTGGTGTTTGCGCAGGCGCTACAAGTCCCCACCAAGTGTCAACAGCGAAACCTGGAAGTACCTCTGAAATGGAGGGAACCTCGGGCAACAAACTACTGCGTTGTGGTGTGGTCACTGCTATGGCCGTGAGTTTTCCGCTTTTGATATTGGGCGCAGCAGTAGCTAAATTGTCGAAATTGAAATCTACTTGCCCAGACAGCAGCGCCAATTGCGCAGGGTTGCCGCCGTTGTAAGGGATATGAACCGCAAATATTCCGGCACGCGATTTAAATAATTCGCCTGATAAATGGCCAGCACTTCCATTGCCGCCAGAACCATAATTCAATCGGCCTGGATGGGCTTTGGCATAACGTATGAAGTCGATTAAATTTTGGATACCCAATCGTCTGGCAGTATCTGTATTCATCACCAAAACATTGGGCACGCGCAAAATTTGTGTAATAGGTGCAAAGTCAGTGGCTGCGTTGTAAGGCATGCGGCTATAGAGCCAAGGATTGACAGCATGTGTAGCAGTTGCCGCAATACCAATCGTTAAACCATCTGGCGCTGCTTTGGCAATGAAATCTGCGCCTATGTTGCCACCAGCGCCGGGGCGGTTTTCAACTACAACGGTACCTAAGGTGTCTTTGACGCGCTCAGCCAATACTCTTGCGGTCACGTCAATAGGTCCTCCGGCTGCATAGGGCACTATGAGGTGTATGGGATTGCTAACTTGTTGCGCAGTTGCAAATGAAAAAGCGCAACACAACCATAGGATTGCGAAAAATATGCGAAGGTTACTTGCTTGCATGACTTATGACTTTTTGCACGTTACTTGTCTTATTTAAGCGCTGCAATCTAAATCTGATGAGCACATATAGTTGAAAGTTAAGTTCTACCTAAATGATAGGCACAAAACAAAAACTAGGGTTTCTACTGTAATGTGCTAAGTCCAAAGAAATAATCTTAAAAGTGAAATTAAGAAGGCAAACTCGTATTTCGTGTTCCCAATGATCGATTTGTCACATTAGAACTATCGAAACCTCTTTCTAGACAACGAAAATGACAGTTTTACAAAAAGGCCCTCTATGAATGGCATCAAAGTTCCTCTGATTGAAGACGAACTCAAGATAGCGGATTTTGTGACTAAAGGTCTAACAGCTGCTGGCGCGCAAGTGACCCATGTGACCGATGGAGCTACGGGTCTCAAAGTCGCATTAGAAGATTCACATGATATTTTGGTCTTAGACATCATGTTGCCTGCGATGAATGGCATTGAATTGATGCGCGAGTTGCGGGTGAGTGGAAATTCACGCCCCATCATTATTTTGAGTGCAAAAGTTGATTTGGAAGACCGTCTTGAGAGTTTTCAAAAAGGAGCTAACGATTATTTGCCCAAACCTTTTTATGTGGAAGAGTTGATCGCTCGTATCAAAGCTTTAACGCAGCGCATTTCTTCCGATAGTTCAGACGAAATCGTCTACAAAAACCTGACACTTGATTTGGTGAGTCGTCGGGTTGATTGGCAGGGGAGTTCAACTATTTTGAGTCCGCGCGAATTTAGTTTGCTCGGGTATCTCATGCGCTCACCAGGGAACATCTATTCACGACAACAAATTCTCAAGCATGTTTGGGCAATTGACTTCGATCCTGAAACCAACGTTGTCGATGTATGTGTTTTGCGCATCAAACGAAAGCTCAATCGTAAAAACGGCAGTCCGGCTTCGCCCATCGAATCGGTGCGTGGCGTTGGATATCGCTTGGCCATTGAGGAGTTGGAATGAAGCCTTCCTTTAAGGTGGTTTTGTTCATCAATATATTGATTGCATCTGCCATCATTATTTTTGTAAATAGAATTGCGATTCAAATTTTCTTGCCACTACAGATTAAACAAGAATTAAAAACGGAACTCATCAACTACATAGGCGAATGTGGAAAATTTTTACCAGATCGCGAAGACTTTCTCTCATGCATCCAAGCAAGTGAAAAAATCAGTCTTATTAAAGGATTCACTGGGCGTTATGTTATTTGCTCAGAAAAAAATACGCTAAAACAAAATGATGCTTGTGGTAATTCATTAAGCCCTTCGGTTAAATGGGATGGCACCCAAAGCGCTGCTGAAAAAGAAATCCAATACGCAGAAATAAAGATTGGTAAAACGCAATGGCTTGCTGGTAATTTCTATGGATCAACCCACGAAAGAGCTGTAGTTCTTCTGTCACTTGATGATATGTCTCTTGAAATTTCAAGAATGCTACGTGCATACAGGGATAGAAACACTATTTATGTTCTCCCTGTAATCTTTTTACTGATTTTGCTAATGACGTGGCATGTATTCAATGTAGCCATGCGTCCGATTAGGCAGATCGATAAATCCATAACCACATTAGATTTAAAAACATTTGAAATTAAAACCGCCTTGGTAGCACCTTACAGAGAATTTTTAAACATAGTAAATTCGTTTGAGGGTTTGCGGCTAAGGCTGATACAGAATTTTGAAAAGGCACGTCGATTTACGGCTGATGCATCTCATGAATTACGTACTCCGCTCACTATTTTGCGTGGCAATGCTGAGGCACTGATTAAAGACTTACAAAATGGATCAAACGAGCAAATACGTGTGCAAATGGTTATTTCGGAGATTGATAGGCTAGTCACGATTACGCAGAAACTTTTGTGGTTGTCACGTGCAGACGCAAATAAGCTGAATCCTGTTTTTCAAAAAATTAATTTAAGTGACCTGATGGAGCAATGGGTTCTCGACGCACAGTCTTTTAATCCAAACTTAAAGTTGACTAGTGAAATTCAGCCCAAAATCATGTGGAAGTGTGATCCAACCCTCATCCATCAGTTAATTGGTAACCTGTATGACAATGCTGTTAAATATAACGTTGCTAAGGGTTGGATTCATTTTCGATTGAAACAAAATGACAATGGGTTTTATTTATCCATTGAAAACCCATCCTCACCCCTTCCTGCTAAATTTGAAAAGCAGGCTTTTGATAGGTTCTACAGAGCGGATGACGCCCATTCACGTTCGATCGATGGCTTGGGCCTGGGATTGAGTTTATGCCAAGAGATTGCCAATGTGCATGAAGCGCAACTTCGGGTGAAAGTGTCTGATGACGGAATTGTTACTTTTACCCTTTCCGATTCACTACCCCCCCCTAAAGATGACGAAATAATCACTTTTTAATAGGGGATCGCTGACTTAACCGTCACCCCATTAAATTGCCTTTTTGTATACCGTAGTGTGTGGCTACGGAAACGTTAAATTCAACAGTTCTAGATGACCTCATCCAAGAGATGGGTGCAGGTGATATTGCTATTTCTGAGGCTATCAAATTAAGTCCGCCATTAGTGCTAACTGCATGCTTGCTCTACATCATGGCGTCGGACGGAAAAATTCAAGAGCAAGAAAGTAGCCAACTCCAACAAGTCATTGGCGGTAATGACGGGCTCTTGGCGCATGCCTTGGCCTATGTGAAAGCTTTTCCGGTTGAAAAGTTTTTAGAGGATGCCCCTTCCGTATTGAGCCAAAAAGACAAACTCTGCATCATGGCAAATCTTTACGATTCCATGTTGGCAGATGGTAATGCAGATAAAAAAGAACATGAGATTTTCAATAAGTTTAGGGAGGCATTTGATTTAAAAAAATCTGACATCAGTCTTATCGTTGAAGTTGTCACTTTAAAAAACAACAAAGATATATTTGGTGAATTCAAACTAACAACTAGCGACAATCTCAGCGACTTAACCCCCCACTTGGCAATGGCTGTCTCGATTGTCTACATGATGAGCGCTGATGGATCCATTGGCCAAGAAGAAATTGGACAGCTTGAAGCTATGGTGGGGGAATTCGAGGGTTTGCAGGAATTTGCCCTTCAATTTGTTCGAAAAATAAAACGTGGCGATTTTTTAAGCCAAGCCAAGCATGCGCTGGATAAGCCGCAAAGACTTTGCGTTCTATTGAATGTATGCGACTCCATGATGTCAGATGAGTCTATTGGCATGCTCGAAGACAAGTTGTTTGTCACCATGCTAGATGCTTTTGCTGTCAAGGAATCTGCATTTAAAAAATATTACGAAGTACTAGAATTAAAAAATATCAAATCATTTGATGTCAGTGATTTCGAGTACAGCATCGAGCATGTTCGTACCCTGAGCCAACAAGAGCAAAAAGGTATTGTTGTTGAGGGCCTTGATGACCAATCTGAAGTTGGTGTCGGAATTCAACGGACGATGGATAGCAA
>JAURHO010000014.1 GCA_030833265.1 Crocinitomicaceae bacterium
TTTGTTGGTTGGATCAGGGTGCGAACCTAACTTATAATTGGACCGGAAATTTAGCTTTCTTGGAAGAAACCATTGTCGAAATCCCTGTAACAGATCTCAATTGGTGGTACGAACAAGATAGTTCGTTTACGTTTACCGCTCAGGTCATTGATGTCAATGGGCATGCGGGTCCGGATCTCTATACGTTCAATAGCCAGAAAACCGTCAAATACGATGCGCCAGAACGCATAGACGGGCCATTTTTTATTTGGTTAACGACCAATAATAAAGCCACCGAAAATAGTTATCAGTTGTTAGACCACGCAGGTACTGTGTTGTTTGAGCGTTCCAATTTGCAAAACACCACCCAGTACAAAGACACATTTGATTTGGCCCCAGGCTGTTATTCGATCATCATTGAAGACACCGACCATGATGGCTTGGCTTTTTGGTATTCAGCACAGGTAGAAGGTGAAACTTCTGGTCAGATGCGCCTTCGAAAAGTGGGAGGGAGCTATATTGAATTTTTCCCTGGTGACTTCGGGCGTTACCATCGCTATGATTTTACGGTGGGCTTCACGCTAGACGCACAAGAACTCGAATCAGAAGCTGAAATCAGTGTTTTCCCGAACCCGGCTTCGCATATGGCAACAATAGAAATTTCAGGTCAGGTTTTGGGCGCAGCTGCGCTTCAAATTTTAGATTTGAGTGGGAGGGTCTTGCATCAAGAAACGATGGCCGCAACAGCTTCTTTTGCAGAAAGCTTCATTGACATGAGCAGTTTTGCACCAGGCACCTACATTGTAGCTATTCAAGCAGCAGGCCGAACCTACACGAGTACATTAATGCGCCGTTGATTTCTGGATGTTTTCCAGAATATCGTGTAGCATTTGTATTTGAACTTGCTGAATTTCAAAGAGGTCGCTTTGTTGGCGAATGATCAGGTGGTCGAGCTTTTCATGCAAGGTTCTGATTTCTAATTCAGATTTCAAATTGATCATGTAGTCTTGTTTGGCGCGTTCACGGTCTTTTTCTTCTTGTCTATTTTGACTCATCATAATTACTGGCGCTTGTATTGCTGCAAGGCATGATAAGATGAGGTTCAATAAAATGAAGGGGTAAGGATCAAAACCTTTGTTTGACAAAAAGACGGCGTTTAAAATAATCCAGCCGAATAATACTATTCCGAAAAAAATGATGAAAGTCCAGGAACCACCAAATGTTGCGACTTTATCGGCCAATTTTTGACCATAGCTCAATCGATCTGCGTGTTCTTTGAGTTGCTTTTGGGTAAATTGCTTGCCTTTTCCTAGGGTGTCTACAACGCTTTTTTCGAGTTTGCTGAGTTCGCCAACTTGTTTTTTGAGTGTTTCTGAAATGTAGCGTTCGCGGTAGTAATTTAATTCTGAAAGGGATATTGGCCCTTTGCTGTCAAATTCCGGATGATCGATAGCAATGAGGTCCAAGATATTCTTTGGGATAGAGATGGCGTCAACATGTTGTGCGCTCGGAAATTCTAAGCCACTAATGGCACTTTTAAAATTGCTTTTCATTTGAAAAATTTAATGATGTATTCCTAACTAAAGGTACAGTAAATTGATGCCCGATATTGTTTACTTTTATAGAAATGTTTTCGCAGCGCATGAAAAAGCACTTTTTTCTTTACTGGATCTTTCTTTTGCCTTTCCATTTTTTGGCACAATTCTCCATTGATTCTTTGTCGCACATTGATTATCAGGCACTTCATGGCGCCAATCTGAACGATGTTTGGGGTTATGTTGATGAGTTAGGAAATGAATACGCAATCGTCGGTACATCCAAAGGCACCTCCATTGTCAATATCACCAATGGCGCACAGCCACAAGAAGTTTTTTGGTTACCCGGATCAACATCGATTTGGCGCGACCCTTGTGTTTCAGGAGACTACGCATACGTAACCACAGAAGCAGAAGACGGTCTGCTCATTATAGATTTAAGTCCTTTGCCGCAATCCACAAACCTAACTTCTGTGCTTTACACAGGCCCTGCATCGGCGCCTTGGCAAAGTGCACACACTTGTTATACCAGCCCGAATGGTTACGCTTATATTTTTGGCGCAAACAGGGGTAATGGTGGCGTCATTATTTTGGACCTCAATCAAAACCCAATGGCGCCAGTAGAGGTTGGAACCTACGATCCGTTTTATGTTCACGACGGTTTTGAACGAAATGATACCCTTTACGTTGGTCACATCTACGACGGATTTTTCAGTATTTTAAATGTCGCCGATAAAGCCAATCCAATTTTATTGGCAACGCAAAGCACACCTAATTTTTTCACGCACAACATTTGGCCAAGTGCCAATGGCCAAGTGGTCTATACCACCGATGAAATTTCAGGCGCTTCTGTTGCCGCTTACGACATTTCCAACCTACAACAAATTTCACTGATTGATAAAGTTCAGAACAACCAAGGTACTTTTGTCATTCCACACAATGTGCATGTCAAAGGGGAGTATTTAGTTACGAGTTATTACAGTGACGGTATCGTGGTTCACGATGCACATGATCCTGAAAATTTGATCAAATTAGGGTCTTATGATACCTATCCTGGGCAAACACCCGGATACGATGGATGCTGGGGTGTTTATCCCTTCTTTCCATCCAATAAAGCAGTTGCAGCCGACATCACGGGGGGCTTATTCATCTTGCAAGTTCAATATGCCGCAGCAGCTGCGCTGAATGGCCAAGTAAAGAACTTACTAACTGGCGCAGTACTCGAACAAGCAAGTGTTAGTTTAACAGGAGCTGCCATGACTGAGCTTACTAATGCTGCGGGTCAGTACAAAACAGGAATGGGGCAGAGTGGTAGTTATGTACTAACCGTAAACAAACCGGGTTTCTATCCGCAAACCCTCAATGTGAATTTGGTTGCGGGTCAAACTATTACTCAAAATGTCAATCTCATACCAATCCCACCTTATCAGCTTCAAGTACAAGTTTTTGAAGCAGGCACGAATCTCCCGCTGAGCAATGTCCAAATTGAATTGAAGCATCCACAAATAATTCATACGGGCCTCACCAATGGCTTGGGTCAAGAAGAATTGACCTTATTCTACCAAGATATCTATGAGTTGGTGGTAGGAAAATGGGGCTACCAAAGCAAATGTGCAAATCTGCAAATTGACGCGAGTACGCAAACCCTTGCTTTTTATCTTCAAAAAGGCTTCTACGACGACTTCAGTTTTGATTACGGTTGGTCGGTTATTGGCGATGCGCAAACCGGCATGTGGGAACGTGGAAAAGTCAATCCAACTACACAAACCGTTATGGGTTCCGATGTCGAGCTCGATTGTTTTGATCAAGGGATGTATACTGGAATCGGAACCACGCCTCATCCAGATGCCGCAGATGTTGACAACGGTTTTACCCAGCTGATTTCTCCTGTTTTCAATACCAATGGCCTCGCCACACCGTATTTAAATTATGCGCGGTCATTTTTCTGTTACCACGGACCCGGCGCATTTTCGGATACTTTTTTGGTGGTCTTGAGCAATGGCCTACAAGATGTAGTGCTCGAACAAATCATTGGCCCACAAGGCCAGCCGATGCAATGGGAATACAAGAGTTTTCCGCTCAGTGGCTTACTCGATTTAAATTCAAATTTGCAGTTATTTGTCCGAACCGCTGACTACGCTGGAAACCCAAATATCACCGAAGCCGCTTTTGATCATTTTAGCATCACGAATGAGTCGGTTTTGAGCGTTGGGCAAAATAACCCAATCAATCCATACTTACTGCAGCCCAATCCTGGCAATGGTTCAATCGAAATTATTGGTCTGAATTCCCTAACTTCAATTAGCATTTTTACTGCCGATGCCAAGTGTGTTTACAAGCAGCTGCACGATGAACAACATAGAATCCTCAACACCCAACAACTTGATTCGGGCATCTATTGGGTGCAAATTGGCAATCAAATGCTCAAATGGGTAAAGTCGGCGCAATAAAAAAAGGTTTAACTTTGAACTACACATGAACGCAATACAAATTTCTGTTGTCATTCCTTTGTTCAATGAAGAGGAATCTTTGCCAGAGCTACACAGCTGGTTACAGCGTGTACTTACCGCAAATCACTTTGCTTATGAAATCTTGTTTGTTGACGACGGCAGCAAAGACAACTCATGGGCTGTTATTGAAGCTTTAAGTGCCAAAGATACTGCAGTAAAAGGCATTCGTTTTCAAAAAAATTATGGCAAGTCTGCAGCCTTGCACATGGGTTTTGAAGCAGCACAAGGCGCGGTGGTTATTACCATGGACGCCGACCTCCAAGATTCCCCAGACGAAATCCCGGAACTTTACAGACTCATTACTGAAGTAGACCTCGACGTGGTTTCTGGCTGGAAAAAAGTGCGTCATGACCCTATTTCCAAGACCATTCCCACCAAACTCTATAACTGGGCCGCCAGACGCATCACCGGCATTTACCTCCACGATTTCAATTGTGGTTTGAAGGCCTATAAATCAGCAGTTGTAAAGAGCATTGAACTCTACGGAGACATGCATCGCTACATTCCAGCGCTTGCCAAATATGCTGGTTTCAACAAAATTGGAGAAAAAGTTGTCGAGCACCGCGCGCGCAAATTTGGCGTCACGAAGTTTGGCCTGAATCGTTTCTTGAATGGCCCGCTTGACCTCATGACGGTTGCTTTTATGGGCAAGTTTGGCAAGAAACCGATGCACTTTTTTGGCGCTCTTGGCGTCCTGATGTTTATGCTCGGATTTGGTTTATTTCTCTATATGGGGATCGATAAAATCTTTTTTCATCCGATCGCACAGCGCTTGTCTGAACGCTCTGAATTTTATGTCGCCTTAGTGGCAATGGTCATTGGTGTGCAGTTCTTCCTGACAGGTTTTGTCGCAGAACTAATCGGTCGCAACTCAAGTACCCGCAATCATTACCTAGTGGCTAGCCGTTTGGGTCTATGAACAAACTTCCAAAAATCGATCAGAGCTGGACGCTATTCCTAGATCGCGATGGCGTTATAAACAAGCGAAATTTCGATGGCTATATCTTGCAATGGTCTGATTTTCAATTTACAGATGGCTTGCTAAGTGCTGCTCAGCAGCTGGGCGCTATGTTTGGAAATGTAGTTGTTGTAACCAACCAACAATGTGTGGCCAAGCAACTCATTACTGAGCAAGATCTTGTGTTGTTGCATCAAAAAATGCACAATGAATTGGCAGTGAATGGACTTCAAATAGCGGCTGTCAAGGTGGCCACTGAACTCAAGAACGAGCCGCCTTTCAGACGTAAACCCAATACACAAATGGCCTTAGAGGTCAAAGAAGCTTTCCCAGATGTCGCTTTTCAAAAGTCAGTGATGGTAGGTGATACCGATTCAGATATCGCCTTTGGCAAAGCCCTCGGCATGTTTACAGTGTTGGTCCGATCGCAAGAAGTGACCTCAGAAATTCCTGATCTTTACATTGACCGCTTGGCCGATTTACCAAATTTGCTCTTATGAAATACGTTGTCTTTTTGATCTTTTCAGCGCTTTTGTTCGGACTTCAGGCGCAAATGAACCAGACCGATGCCAAGGGGAAAAAACAAGGTCCTTGGCAAAAAACTTACCCCAATTCTTCGGTGCTCATTTATCAAGGAACCTTTAAGGATGACCAACCGGTAGGTGTGTTCAATTATTATTTTCCCGATGGCGCCCTCAAGGCCAAAATAGAACACGGCTTACCTGGAGGAAAGGCTGCAGTCCAGCTTTATTTTGACAACGGGCAAGTACTGTCTGATGGCTTTTATAAAAAAGAGAAAAAGGATTCTTTGTGGTTCAATTATGCACAGTCTGGCGAACTCATGAGCGCCGAGAATTACAAAAATGACGAACTCAACGGCAAAGCCCTTTACTACTACAAAGAAGGGCAAGTCATGGAACACAAGCTACAGGTTGAAAGACGTGTTCAGTACCTCGATGGCAAACTCCATGGCAAGTACCAAAGCTATTTTTACAATGGCAAACTCAAGCAGGAGGGAAGCTATGAACGCGGCATGAAGCAAGGTTTGTGGTCTGAATACAACGCTAAAGGAGTGCTTATTGGCACCATGAAATACACCAACGACTTTTTACATGGGTGGGTGACTACCTATGACGAAGCAGGGCAAGTGCTCAATAAAGTGCTCTATTTAGATGGTCAAAAACTTTCCGAGAAAGAACTCGCTATTTATTTATCGAACTGCAAAGCAAGGAACATAAAACCCATAGAATGAGTCAGCAAGAAACGGAAAAATGGTTGTTTTTTTCTGCGCTCCCACCATTTCGAGGAGGCATTGCTCAGTTTAGTGTGGCCACTATCAAAGCTTTGGCCACTCGCGTTTCTGTTAAGGGTTTTACCTTCAAGCAACAATACCCAAATTTCTTGTTCCCGGGCAGCTCTCAATTAGACCTAGAGTCTTCAAATGAGCAGCAATATCCGCGTATCGTCTCCACATTTTTACCCTGGACTTATCTCCGTGCCCTGCGCCATTTTCGAAAAGAAAAGCCTGCAGTCTTTGTGACGAGTTATTGGATGACATTTTTTGCACCCATGATGGCTTTTTGGGCCGCTTTTCTCCCTAAAAAAACCAAGAAAATCGCCATTGTACACAATTTAAAACCCCATGAATCGCGTTTTTTTGATGCGTTTTTCAATCGCTTATTTGTGAAGCAGTACGATGCGTTTGTGGTGCTTTCTGAGGCTGTAGGGCAAGATATTTTACAAGTGAAACCCACTGCAAAAATCAAGCACATCGCACATCCGCCTTATGCGATCGAACAAACAGCGCTGGATCAAGCGAAGTGCCGTCAGCACCTTGGCCTTGATCCCGCTAAAAAAACCTTGTTGTTTTTTGGCCTGATCCGAACCTACAAAGGCTTACTCGAACTGATCCAAGCTTTTAGTTTACTAGATGATCAATATCAGCTCTTGATTGCAGGCGAGGTTTACGGCGCTGCCAGCAACTATGAACGCGCTCTTGCCAATTCAAGCAATCAAAATTGGCGCTTTGTAAATCAATTTATCCCAAACGATGAGGTGGCGCAATACTTTCAAGCAGCTGATTTAGTCGTGCTACCATACCTCAGTGCCACGCAATCGGGTGTGCGCGCTCTGGCACTTGCGCAAAAAAGAGCAGTTTTGTGCACCAATGTCGGCGGCTTAGCTGAGGGCTTAGTGGCCAATCAAGAAGGTTTTGAATTGGCGCAAACCGATCCAAAACCCTTTGCAAATCAAATCCATGAGCTATTTGAGCGTGGAAATGTGAGCGCGTGTAATTTAGCGCTGGCCCATAAAAACAACAACACAGACCAAGCTTGGCTAGACTTCGCTGCAGCAATAATTGAATTCAGCAAAACTGTCTAGATTTTTTATTTGAATTTAAGGATCCTAAATCCTATATTTGCAACCTTAATTCAAATTCAAATATTCAAGAAATGCGTTTAAAAGGATTTTTTTGGTTCTTGTCCATTCTTCTTACTGCGGTATGCGTTTACCAACTCTCATTCACATGGGTTGCAAGTAATGTAGAATCCAAAGCTGCTAAAGAGGCAGACCTCAAAGTAAAAATGCTTCGCGATGAAGCGAAAGCAACTGGCGGAATTGCGATTCTCCCAAACAACACTCAAGTTGATTTCAACAATCCTGAGGCTGTTGAATTAGCAAAAGCCGCTTTCGTCAATGAAATTCTTCGCGAAAAAGGCGAGAAGCCTGTCTATCCAGTACTTGGTTCTACTTTCGGTGAAGTGAAAAAAATGTCATTGGCCTTTGGTCTTGACCTCGTTGGTGGTATGAGCGTTACTGTCGAAATTTCTTACCCAGACCTCATCAAAGGACACGTAAAAAGTGTTACAGACCCAAAATTCACCAAACCATTTGACCGCGCTGTCGCTGACTACAATAAAAATGGTGGTGATTTCATCGGGACTTTCATTTCTACTTATAAGAAAGCCAATGGTTCTTTACCACTCAGCTATATCATTAAAGGCGAAGGTATCGGCATCAAAACTTCTGATGCACAAGTAGAAAACTACCTCAGAGATCTTGTTGCTTCTTCTATGAAAGGCATCGAAGACATCATTGGTCGTCGTATCAACCAATTCGGTGTAGCACAACCTAACATCCAACGCGACCTCGCTACTAACCGCCTCTTCATTGAACTACCAGGTGTACAAGACGAAGAGACCGTATCTCGCAAAATCCGCTCAACCGCAAATCTCGAGTTTTTCGAAACTTACATGCCAGATCAAATCCAGATGCAATGGCAAGAAGCGGCTCGCTTGAGCAAACTCAATGAAGTGAGCGTTGACGATTTAGCACTTGCTACAGACACCACTGCTGACACCACTGCTGTTAATGCAGACACTGGGGCAGTTGTTGAAGATCCAAAACCAACTTCAACTGCTGGCGCAATGGCTTCCAAAAAATCACTTGCCGAATTAGTAGTGCCTGTTGGTGGTTACGCAATTGGTTATGTTAACGCCAATGACAAAGCAACAGTTTCAGCAATCTTGCGCCGCAAAGATGTCAAATCAGTATTCCCACAAGATATCCAATTCATGTGGTCTGCTAAGCCTGAAAGCGTAGACAACAAATCTAAAAAAACAGCTTATTTCCTTTATGCATGTCGCATTCCTGATACAGGTAAAGCGCGCGTTAGAGGTGAGCACGTAAGTTCTGCTAAAGTAGACTACGATCAAACTGACGGTAGCATCATCGTAAGTCTCGGCATGACGACAGAAGGAGCTGACGAATGGGGTCGCATGACCACAGAAAACAAAGACCGCATCATTGCCATCACAATGGATAGCGTTGTGTACAGTGCGCCACGCGTGATCAACCCAATTTTGAACGGAAACACCCAAATCTCAGGAAGCTTTACATTCCAAGAAGCTGAAGACCTCGCTGGTCTCTTAAATGGTGGTGCTTTACCTGTTCCTTGTGTCATTAAAGACCTTCAAAAAGTTGGTCCTACCATTGGTGCTCAAAACTCACAAGCGGGTCTTATTTCCTTCGGAGTTGCGTTCATCGCCGTACTTCTTTACATGATGTTCTACTACGGTAGAGCTGGTTTGGCTGCCAATATCGCACTCATCGCCAACGTTGTGTTTATCTTCGGTTCTTTGGCTTCCTTCGGAGCCGTTCTTACCCTCGCAGGTATTGCAGGTATTGTATTAACCATCGGTACTGCTGTTGATGCCAACATCTTGATCTTCGAACGCGTGCGTGAAGAACAAGCAACTGGCGCCGACACCGAAACTGCCATTAACACCGGTTTCCGCAAGGCCTTGCCTTCTATCATCGATGCCAACGTTACTCACTTACTCGTTGCAATCATCCTTAAGGTTTTTGGTACTGGTGAAATCGAGTCTTTCGCGACTACCCTTATCATCGGTATCTTTACTTCCTTGTTCACTGCAATGGTAATTGCTGAATTAGCCATCCATTCATGGTTAGCGAAAGGCAAAGAAGTAGGATTCAATACAAAGTACTCTAAAGGTTTATTCCAAAACTTTAACTTCGACTGGATCGGAAAGCGCAAGTATTTCTATATGTTCTCAATCACCGTAACAATCGTTGGGGTCATTGCCTTGACAACACGTGGCCTCAAGCAAAGTGTTGAATTTACAGGTGGTAGAACATTTGCTGTTAAATTCGAAAAGAAAGCAGACATCGAAACAATTCGCAAAGAATTGTCAAAAGTATTTGTTGAAAATGGTGAAACGGCCTCAATTGACCTCAAAACCAAAACCAATGACTACAACGTTGAAATCGTTACGAACTATTTATTGAACAATGACGGTGCAACAGATCAAGTAAACGAAAAGCTTACATCTGGTCTTGACGCTTGTAAAGACAAAATGGGTTCATATAAAATCTTAGAAACACGTGCAATTTCAGCATCCATTTCTTCTGAACTCTGGACTTCATCAACAATCGCCATTACTTTAGCGCTCATCGCCATTTTTGCCTACATCCTTATCCGCTTCGGACACTGGCAATATTCATTGGGTGCCATCGTTGGTTTGGCGCACGATGCATTCTTCGTTATTTCGATCTTCTCATTGCTTCACGGTTACTTGCCATTTACTTTAGATGTCAACCAAGCATTCATTGCAGCGATCCTTACCGTCATTGGTTACTCCATGAACGATACCGTCATCGTATTTGACCGTATTCGTGAGAACCTTCGTCGCAGCAAGCCTGAAGACAACCACGGTGAAATCATCAATGCTTCATTGAACAGAACACTTTCAAGAACCTTCAACACTTCCATGATCTTATTTGTGGTTGTTTTGATCATGTTCTTGTTTGGTGGCCCTGCAATTAAAGGTTTCTTGTTCGCACTTCTCGTAGGTGTTGTAATCGGTACCTATTCTTCACTTTGTGTGGCAACACCAATCCTAATTGACTTCTCTAAGCGTTTACGCGCTTAAGCAGCATCCTACATGAATTCAAAAAAGCCGCTTGAAAAAGCGGCTTTTTTGTTATTTGTACGTTAAGTATGCGTCTATCGATAAAAACACTGCTCATGAAGCAAAAATTCGGAATACTTGGTCTAGTCATTTTGGTGGGGATATTATTTGGTCTCTTCTTTGTAAAGAGAGAAACCGTTCAAAAAGATCCTTATCAAGCACTTTTCTCCAATAAGCTGCAGCCCCAACTCTTTGCGGCTGATTTTGGTAGCTTTGATCAAACGCCAAAGCTCACGATCAAAAATGACCGAGAACAGTCGGTACCCATGAAAGCCCTTAAAGTTGCCGTTTTCGTTGAAAACAATATGGCACGTACGCGCTATGAGATGGTATTTTCGAATCCTCACGACAGACAACTAGAGGGAGAGCTTCAGTTTCCACTAAAAGACGGCCAAACGATCTCTTATTTTGCACTTGAGGTGAATGGTGAAATGCGTCCAGGTGTCGCTGTAGAGCGAACAAAAGCTCGGGTGGCCTATGAAGCGACAGTTAGAAAAGGCGTTGACCCTGGCTTGGTAGAAAAAATTCAAGGCAATCTTTTTCGTTTGCGTATTTTCCCAGTGCCTGCTTTGGGCAATAAGCGCGTCATTATTGAAACACAAGAATTGCTACTTTCAGACACCAAGCATGCTTATTATCGCTTAGGTCTCAACTGGCATCAAAAATTGGCCTCCTTCCAAGTTGGTTTTCATGCTTACGGGATGGCCTTAGCTCCGAAAATCATTCATTCCTTTCAAGCCAACAAAACACTCAAAAAATCTGGTCAAGATTATACGTATGCGTTTGTTCAAAAAAACACTGTTCCTAAAGGAAAATTCTTAATTGAACTCCCGGCAAACAAGCGTTCAGTTATTGTTGCAAGTCCTGGCGCTGAGCAACAATTTTTCAAAGCAGATTTGCAACTTCCTTTGCGTTATGCCCTAAAAAAGAAAGCTCAAAAAATTACAATTTGCTGGGATCATTCTTTGTCCAGAAACCGTGCGCAAATTGCTAAAGAATTGCGTTTGCTCGAGCGCTATCTACGCTATCTAAATAATGTGGATATTGAACTGATCGGCTTTGCACATCGCGTACTCTACCGAAAGCAATTTAACATTCAAAAGGGAAAGATCACACAGCTACAGCATTGGCTCGAGCACCAAGTCTATGATGGTGCTACCGTGCTCAATTGTTTGCCCTTTGAGCAATTTAAAACTGATGAAATACTGTTGTTTACCGATGGTTTGCAAACCTTGGGTCAGCAGCAGCCCATTTCTTGTCAGCAGCCGCTTTATATCATACAGAGTGCAGCGCAATCTGAGCAAGGATTCCTAAATGCCATGACACATTCAAATCACGGGGAGCTCATCGATCTAACGCAGCTGACTTTAGCGCAAGCTTTTTTTGCCCTCAGGACCGAAGCCCTCAAGTTTATGGGCTTTAAAGAGCAGTCAAGCATTACTGACCAATGTGCAATTGAAGCCTCCAAAAACTTTGGAACGATTCAAGTTTTTGGAAAAATTCCATTGTCACAAAAATACCTAACGGCTGAGTTTGGCACCGGTAAGCGCGTAATACATCAAGCTCGCATAAACATCCAGCAAAAAGCCGCAAAAACTTCTATATATGAGAAAATGTGGGCAATTGCCTATTTAAACGAGCTCCAACAACAGCCCAAATTGCACAAAGCCCGCATTTTGAAGTTGGGTTTGCATTACCGCTTGCTGTCCAATGAAACTTCGTTGTTGGTATTAGATGACATCCAAGATTATGTGGAGCACGGCATTGTACCGCCAAAATCTTTGCAGAAAAAGTATAAAATCCTGCGTGCAAAATACTTAAAAGATAAAAAGGACGAACAAGCGGAGCACTGGAAAGCTTTGAAAAATGATTGGAAAGAATACCTGAAGTGGTACGCCAATCCTAAGTACGAGATAAAGCGACCAACTTATCCATTAGACGAAGGGGTTGTCATCAGTGTTCAGGAAACATACGGAAATGCAGAACCAATATCCGAAGTTCCAACGGCTGTTTCTAATGAAGCTACTGAAGCGCCAGTTAGCCAGGAGGCTCGATCAAACGCTAATGAAGATGGATTCGCTGCCGGTGCGCAAACATTTACCTGGACCAATGAAAATAATTTCACAATTTCGCCTTCAGGTGTTTCATCTGGGGCATTTGACATCGCCGCCACCAGTATATCGCCGAGCTCGATTTCAAGTTATGCTATGCATGTTAGTAATGGCAATACAACAGTTGAAAATGAGCAAAATTCGGGTAAGGCTGCACTAAAAATAGTTGGGTGGAACCCTAAAACGCCTTATCTGAAACAATTGCGCAAAGTAGCCAAGTCCAAAGCGTATCAGACTTATTTGAAACTAAGAGCACATTATCAAGATCAACCCTCCTTCTATATTGATGTTTGTGATTTCTTCATGAAAAACAAGCAATACCCTAATGCCATCCGGGTGCTCAGTAATTTGGCCGAAATGCAAATACAAGATCCGGCCTTGTTAAGGCTGTTGGCGCAACGACTTCTGCAAATGAAAGAGACCAAATTATCTCTGGAGCTTTTCGAGCAAATTATAGCGCTGCGTCCTGAAGAGCCACAATCTTATCGCGATTTAGGTTTGGCGCTTGAAGCTGCAGGGCAATATCAAAAAGCGATAGAACAACTCTACAAGGTTGTTAAAAACCCATATGACCACAGATTTGAAGGCATACACATGATTGTACTCAATGAGATCAATCATATTGTAAACAGACATCCCAAGGGGTTAGATCTGAAATTCATTGACCCTATCTTTTTAAAGAAGTTACCTTTTGATGTGCGCGTTGTCTTAAATTGGGATGCTGATGATACCGATGTGGACTTATGGGTGAACGAACCTGGTGGCGAAAAATGCATGTATTCATATCAGCGCACCGAGAACGGAGGGCGCATATCTAATGACTTCACACAGGGCTTTGGTCCGGAAGAATACTTAATAAAAAAAGCGCCGTCAGGAACCTTTTTTATTCAAGCACATTATTATGGCAATCATCGTCCTACCTTGAATGGTAAGGCGCAACTCACTGTCCAATTTTATTTACACTACGGGACGCCATTCGAAATCAAAAGAGAGGTCACTCGACGTCTACAAACGGTAGATGAAGAAATTGACCTCGCTACTTTTGAATTTGATAATTAGCCTATTGTTTTACAAATTGTAAGACCGCAGCTCGTTTTTGGTCTGAGATGCTCAGGTAATAAGTTCCAGCTGCAATTTTCGGGCTCAGTTCAAGTGTCTGTTTGATTTGGCCATCCGTTGCCTTCAAGTCAAAGGTGGAAATGAGCTGTCCGTTGACATTAAAAATTTGTCCTTTAGCTGTTGGCCCTTGAACGCCACTTACCACGATTTCGAAGGTTCCTTTATTGGGGTTCGGGTAAAGGGAAGTGAGTTCAAAACTGAGTTCAGTTATTGAGGAAGTATTTACCGTTACTTCAATTGTTGTAATACAACCATTGTTGTCTTTAACCGAGCAAGTATAAGTGCCTATGGCCAAGCCAGAGAAGAAGGATCCGCTAAACCAGTTGGTTCCATTAATAGAAAAGGAGTACGGAGAGTTGCCTCCGCTTGCATTCATCGCAATAGTACCGTCATTTCCGTTGGAAACAGTCGTGGTTGCGGTTAAAGTTAATGCACTAGGTTCTGTAACCGTACTGGTAAACGCCTGCTGACATCCGTTCGCATCAAATACATCCAAAGTGTAATTCCCCGGAGCTAAGCCATTATAAGGCCCTGCGTTGGCTTGTGCATTCGAATTTAGATAATAAGTGTAAGGAGGTGTTCCGCCATTTACTTGCGTGAGTAAGCTGCCATTGTTCGCACCGTAACATCCCACCATCGTCGGAACCATGTTGACACTGATAGGGGCTGGTTCATTGACGGTATAGTTTGTGGTTGTGCTACAACCGTTGGCGTCAATTACAGTAATTGTATAGGTGCCCGCACCCAGATTCACAAACGTGTTATTTGCTTGATCCGCTCCGTTGTTAATCGCATAACTATAAGGTGCAGTGCCGCCACTCGGCGTAACCACGATCGTGGCATCTTGGTTACCTGCACAAGAAATAGCGGCAGTTTGTTGGATGCTTGAGCTCACGGTTACGCCAGCCTGAAGTTGGAAGTTCCCGAGAACGGAACAGCCTGTGTTATCGGTAACTTCATAATTGTAGGTTCCGGCACTAAGGTTTGTGAAAATATTGCTACTTTGAAGTGGTCCGTTATTCAGTGCATAGCTAAGGCTTCCAACGCCACCAGTAGCATTGATGGCAACGGTGCCGTTATTTGAATTGCAAGATGGCAGCTGATTGATGCTGACATTGCCAAGTACAATGCTTGAACTGCCATTTACGAATATCCCGTATTGGTAACTGTCATTACAAACATTTTCATCAAGACCATTCCCGTTGATATTGGTTAGGTTGAAGGCAATGCTATTGTTTCCGGCAACAAGTCCTTGTAAAGTAAAATAGATGGTGTCAAGGGTTGCATTGGCATTTAATTGTGTACTTGAAAAATTCACACTTTGGGCACTAGAACTGCCTACTTGATAGCTGAACTGTCCACTCATAATTGGATTAATCCCTTGGTTTTCAACCACGAGTCCAACTTGGGTGCTTGAACCACAAATCCCGTTTGTTTGTACAGTAAAAGCATTGATTACAGCTAGGTCAAGGGTATCCGGATTCATTTTAAAAGCGGAGATATTTGTTACAATGGCATTATTTGAATTCATGACCACACCCGTATAGTAAAAAGTCTGGCCATCGAAGTCATCAATGCACATGTGGTGGTAATCTCCCCAACGCGTATTTGCGGTTCTGGCAGATAAGCCTTGTTTGATAACTGTTTCTGGAACCGTCATTTGCCCAAGCGGGTCACAGGGTTTGCGCCCTGTCATTTGAATGGAAGGGTAATTTGGTGCTGTTGTTCCAGAAGTTGAATAGGCCAACATGATATTGCCATTTTTATCAATATTAATAGATGGCATCCAGCGATTTAAAGCAGTTCCAGGAGCATAAGTGCCTTCTTGATAAAGTGTCCAAGAACCAGTGCTTCCGGTTGGCCTTCTGAGTTCAAGCCAGCGCACACCAGCACGGTTGTTTCCGTCGACGTCAGTGCTGAGGCACAAAACCATTGCTTGGTGGTCATTGAAAACGCGCATCGGGGCCTTGTACATTACGGGTTCGCGCAGAGGATCTAGTTTAACCGTTGTGCCAGGTTGAGAAATGCATGAAAAACTGGTGAGTCCACAGAGGTCAGAGTCGATTTCAGCAATAGAAACATCTTGAATTTTGGTTACGCTGGCCGTATTGTTGGTCCAGTTGATGGTCATTTCCCAAATTTCAATCCAGTCATTTGTGGGGCTGTCTGGTGAACCATTGGTGTGTTTTTCATCGTCGCGGTGGCGAACGAAAAGTGGTTTTTGACCTGTAGGTGCTGCTAAATCTCCTTCTAAATCAACAGGTGTAATTGATTGAAATCCGAAGCCATTAAGTGTGTAGCCAATGGGTGTGCCGATAAAAGGGGAGGTAGCACCGGTAATTAAGGCACTCAGTTTCATGGCGTATACTCTTGGAGGCCCACCTTCATTGGTGGTGGCTAAAAGGGCATCAGAACTTTCACAAATACTCCATTTTGGGTAGTCTGGGAAGTTTGGACAAGTGAATTGATAAAAGTAATAGGCACCTTGTGGGTTACTCGTTTGAGACACATAAACAAATAACTTGCTTTGTGAAGTGGATGAAAATTGTGTGATGATCCAACGTTTGGCTGGTTTGTAATATAAAATAACAGGGTCACCAAGACCAGTAACAGTTGGTGTTCCTAGGCTCGACATCACTAATGTACCGCTGATTCCAGCTCCGGTTTGTTTATTGTAAATTTTAAAAGAACCGCCGCTATTGGCATTGGTTCCTTGGATATAAACAGTAGAGTCGGCCTCGCCTGTAGGATCTGGAGGAGAAATCCCGTTGCCGATTCCTTGTACTTGCCAAAGCAGGGTAGCGCTTGCTGTTTTGGTAGCTGTTTGATGTTGCTGCCATACCCAATCTGGTTGGTGCTGATTGATCACAGGGTTTTGAACCAATTCACGACCTTTGAAATTGGGAACGATGTAATCTTTTTTGGTGTTTTCTTGCGCGGGAGCCGGAACTAATTGGGCGCTGCTAGGGCTTGAATAGCCATAGAACTCAGAATTTTGCCCGAAAACGGCATGCATGCTGAAAAAAACAAGAAGGAGAAGTAGTTGTTTCATGTTTGTAGTTTAGTTAGACGGCCCTTAAATTAAGAAAATAAGCTGAAATTCTAGCATACTATTAACTTTGTAATGCATGAAAATTCTATTGTCTCCGGCCAAATTAATGCGCACTTTATCAGCTGAAAATGTTACTGAGCCAACTTTTCAGCAGGAAGCAACGCGATTGGCTAAAATTTTATCGAAGTGGTCTGTTCAACATTTTTCACAACGAATGGGGCTATCCCTCGACAAAGCAAAGGAAACCCAGGCATTAATGAAAAACTGGCTGCTTGAACAGGGTAATGCAGCACCAACTCCTGCTCTTTTTGCCTATATCGGTGAGGCATTCAAAGCGCTCGATGTGCCGACCTTAGAAAAAGAGGGTCAAGTCTACCTGAATAAAAACTGCTATGTTTTATCTGGTCTTTATGGCATTTTAAGCGCAACAGATGGTGTGCTGCCATACCGTTTGGAAATGGCCCAAAAATTAATGATCACTAAAAACCAACAATCGTTATATGCTTTTTGGCGACCAAAAGTTGAAGCGTTTTTAACTACCCAATTGGAAACCAACGAGCCCATTTTAAATTTGGCAAGCAGTGAATACAGCGACCTCATTCAAGATAAAGGGTTAGTCGATCGGATGCTCACGCCCATATTCAAAGAAAACAAAGGAGGGAAGCTGCAGAGCGTATCGGTTTTTTCAAAACAAGCAAGAGGAAGCATGGCCAGATGGTGCGCCACCGAACAAATTTCAGACCCTAAGCAGATTAAAAATTTCAAGCTAATGGGCTATGCTTTTCAAGCAGATTTATCGGACGAAAAAAACTATTATTTTGTCAGGACTTGAGTTCTTGGAGCTCAATGTCAGGATTTTGCTGCAAAATATCCCAAGTGTGGTCGGCCAATAACTTTACGCTAGCGATAAAAGTGAGGTGGGCACCAGAACGCCCCCAAGATTCAGGCGCAATCAAGGAGAGTAAATACTTGCTTTCTTCCTTCAAATACAAATGATAGGTGTGATTAATTAAAGGTTCGAAGCGCATTTCTGCCTGATAAATGAAGGCTGAAATTTCTTTGCGGTCTTGAAGTTTTTTGGCTTGGGAGGCGAGCAATTGCATTTGCTCATAGATTTGCCCCAACTGCATGTCGGTTTGTTGGCTCATGGCACTCAGCGCCCGACCTTTGAGTTTGCCTTGGTCTTCTGGCTTAATGACAGCACTTCCTACCTGATGCGCATAAGGCAACAAATGTGGGTTTTCCGCGATTTTGTCCGGGTCAATTGGATTGACGAAATCCGGATTTGCTTGTGCTTTTTTTTCCATTCTTTAAACCATTTTACTCAAAGATGCACCAACGGCCGAACCGATGGCAATACCCATGCCTCCCATTCGAACACCTGCATGTACGTTTTTGTTCAGCGATCGGATGAGTGGTTTCTTTTGGTCGCCAACACACATGATTCCCGACCACTGGCTTTCAATCTCGAATTCTTGCCCAGGTAAGATTTCTTGTTGGAGTTTGGACAGCAGTTGCGCTTGAATCTTTTGGTTGAGTTCAAACTCAGTACTGGTTTCGCCTTCAAAATCTAAGTTTCGCCCGCCCCCGAATAAGATGCGATCACCAAGATCTCGGAAATAATAGTAGCCCGCAGCACTATGAAAAGTACCTTTTATTTGATGTTTGAGTGGTTTGGTGATGCAAACTTGTGCTCTTGCTGGCCTGAGCTCGTTAGGGAAATATTGTTGGCTAAAACCATTGGTGCAAAGGAAGAGGTGCGTACCATTTAAAGCACCATGTTGGGTCTGAATCAGCACTTCGTTTTGAGCAGCTTCAAAATCCAAGACTTCTGTCGCCAATAAAAAATGGATATCTTGTTGGATGCATTTTTTAAATAGGGAATCAATCAGTAAATGGGTTTCAATACTGGCTTCGTATCGATTGAAATAGCTGGTTTGAAAACCATGCAATCCAAAGCGCTTTATGGCGTGTGGGTCAATGCTATACACTTCATTTAAACCAAAATTCTTTTGAAAATTATTGTTCAATTCAGCAATGAAATCGGGGGCTAGCGCATTTTCATGTTTGGCCACTAAATCCCAGGATCCGCAGTTTCGCCAAGCCATTTGCTCAGGTCTTAAGCACTTCTGTAATAATTTTAAACCTTCAAGACGCAGCGCAACAGTTTCCCAAAC
>JAURHO010000143.1 GCA_030833265.1 Crocinitomicaceae bacterium
ATGTGCTTTTTATTAGGTGCAGGCACTGGTTATTGGGCCATCTTTGTAACCATCGCTGCCGAACAATTTGGCACCAATATCCGCTCAACTGCTGCCAACACCATTCCGAACTTTGTCAGGGGATCGGTCAATATTGTCGTATTGCTTTTTGGCCTCTTCATCGGAATGGGCATCAATGACGGCGTATCCGCCACAGTGGTGGGTATTATTTTTATCGGCTTAGCCCTTTACAGTTTGAGCCAGCTCCATGAAACTTTCGGCAAAGACCTCGATTATTTAGAGGTATAATTCGTAGAGATGGTTTGAGAGTAGTTCTCGAAGTCCTCGATGAGTTCTTGATCAACTTGCTTGGCTACCGTAATCGGAATGTAATCCACGACCACATTGGTTTTGTCCAGACCAAAATCTTCGGCAGGTTTCAAGCCCGTAGACTTCACAAAACGATAGGCGCGCACACACAACTTCTGGAACGGCGTGAGTTGGTTGTCCATCGCCACTCTTGAATTCAATACGACAAATTTGAAATCGACTTGGTCAAGCTTACCGCGAACGCTTTCAAAAACGCTTTCGCCGCTGAGCTCGCCTTTTTCAATCATTTTGCAGTAAATCTTGCGCATCATGTATTCAATGCGGTGCTCTTCTTTGAAGCCCATTTGTAGCGTCACAAAATAACAACGCTTGTCAATGATTTGATGCACCGAATAATGCACGCCCCAAGGTTCGTTCAAGATATCTAGGTGCAAGAACCAAATGGTGTCCGCTTTGCGGGGCTTTTTATAAAACAAAGAATGATAAACCGTTAAATCGAGCTTGTTGGCTGAATCGGAACGCGTCGGGAAGACCAAGTTGGTTGCTTCAAAAACGACACCTTTGTCTGCATGAACAGCATTGATCAATGGAATCACTGAGTTCATTGGTAAGTATTCCGTAATGCTGGTGCGCAAATTTTTGGCCTTGAAATACAAGAATAACAACAAGAAAAAGCCAATAGAAAGCACCAAAGTAAACCACCCTCCAGAAACAATTTTCCCCATATTCGAGATCAAGAAAATCATTTCAATACTGATGAAAATAAAGAAAATGGTGCTAAAAACCACTCTTAATTTAGGATAGCGAATAAATAACAGTGTCGCCATCAAAATAGAGGTCATGACCATATTGATCGTGATCGCCAAGCCATAAGAGTGCTCCATTTCAGAAGACCTTTTGAAGATGGCAATCACTACCAAACAACCAATCATCAAAAACCAATTGATAAACGGAATATAAATTTGTCCTTGATGCTCTGAAGGATATTTCACTTTTAAGTTGGTCCAAAGCTTCAATTTAATCGCTTCGTTCATGAGTGTAAACACCCCTGTGATGAGCGCCTGTGAAGCAATAATGGTAGCAGCCGTAGCAATACCAACTGCAAACGGAATCAGGTTTTCAGGCACCATGGCATAAAACACGGTTTGTTTCGGGGCCAAATGAAAATCAGGAGACAAACACAGCGCCGCCTGACCAAAATAATTCAAGACCAACAAAACCGAAACCAAGGCCCAAGAGAGGCGAATGTTGCCCTTACCGCAATGCCCAAGATCAGAGTAAAGCGCCTCAGCACCAGTTGTACATAAGAAAACCGAGCCCAAAACCGCGAAACCACCATCGACATTGGCTACCAAGTTGTAGGCATACCAAGGGTTAATCGCTTGCAAAACAGATGTGTTGTGCATGACATTAATAAAGCCCAAATAACCTAAAAACGCAAACCAAATGATCATCACGGGGCCAAACATTTTGCCAATTGCCGCCGTTCCAAATTGCTGAATCACAAACAAAATCACAATGATTGTAACAACAATCGGAATGATGGGCATCTCCGGGAAGATATTATTTACACCTTCAACGGCCGATGAAATAGAAATGGCTGGCGTAATGAAACCATCAGCCATTAGGGTGGCACATCCAATCAGAGCAGGAATGATAATCCACTTCAAATTTTTCTTCTTCAACAAGGCAAAAAGGGCGAAAATCCCACCTTCACCTTTGTTATCTGCATTCAAAGCGAAGTAAATATACTTCACCGTTGCCAACAAAATCAAGGTCCAAATCACACTCGATAACGCCCCCAAAATAAATGGCTCTGAAATATGTTTGCCTTCACCCGTAATGGCCTGAAAAACATAGAGCGGCGAGGTGCCGATGTCCCCAAAAACAATTCCTAGTGTAATTAAAAATCCAGCCAGTGAAATCTTTTGGGTAGAGACGTGTGACATAGTCGTAAATGAAAAATTTTGTCGAAGTTATACCTTTCTTACATTTCCGCATAAACATTTCCATAAAATATTTATCTTTGTACCCCGATTCCAAATCGGATAGTCTGCTGCCCACGTGGTGAAATTGGTAGACACGCCATCTTGAGGGGGTGGTGCCAACAGGTGTGCTGGTTCGAATCCAGTCGTGGGCACATTGATCAAAGCATCTTGCCGTAGGCAGGATGCTTTTTTCTTTTCTACGAGTCCAAAATGAAATTTTGAGTGAGTGAGAAAGAAAAAAGTATCCAATTTGCGCAGCAAATAAGATGCTTTGATCCACTATAAAGCCAAGACTGGTTCACCGAACGCAGTGAGGTAATCCAGGATTGTGTTGCAAACGCTTGACTTTTCCTTGTACTTCAAATAAAACATCCTTGGAAAACCGAACGCAGTGAGGTAATCCAGGATTGAAAACCGAACGCAGTGAGGTAATCCATTTTGTCCTAAAAATTACTGAGTAGTCATTGAATAAATCTTTGATTTCTATTTGACTGGAATTCCAAATTCAGAAATTTGAAAATTATCTATTTTTTTCATTTGTACGGATATTTTCCGTACTTTTAACCTTGAATTTATGAATCTTGTCCTTATGTCACAAAATGCACGCTTTGATGCTCGCCTCAGTTTAACTCAAAAAGAACTTCTTGAGAAAGCCGCTCATCTCGGTGGCTATCGCAGTCTTTCAGATTTCGTTATTAAAGTTGCCGAAGATAAAGCCAATGAAATCATTGAACATCATGAACAGATAAAATTAAGCGTCTCTGATGCTGAAGTATTTTATGCCGCTTTAATTGAAGATCAGCAACCAAACCAATATCTGCAAAAAGCAGCTGAAGAAAGCGCAACCTACTTTCAATGGAAGCGAAAGTAGTCGTTCTCAGCCCTCTACACAAGGATGCCAAAAAAAGCTTCAAATGTGGTTCCGATTTTCTAGACAAATACCTTGCACAATTTGCTTTTCAAGACCAACAAAAAAAGCTGAGTGTATGCTTTGTATTTGAGAATCCATCCGAGGAAATAATAGGCTATTACACTTTAAATGCCAGCAGCATTGATGCAAAAAACATTATTGATCAACGCTTGATGCCTTTTAAAACAAATTACCAAACACTTCCCATTATTTTAATTGGTCGTTTCGCAATTGATCAGCAATTTAAAGGAAAAGGTTACGGTAAAAAATTACTTTCCGATGCGCTCAAAAGATGCACGCAGCAAGCGCATCAAATTGGTGCCTGCGCAGTTTTTGTAGAACCCAAGGACGAATCTGCACGTCAATTCTATCTCAAATTTGGTTTTAGAGGCTTACCCGACCAAAACAAGATGTTTATCACGATGCAAAATCTCATCAAGATTTACAGTGTATTTCACTAACTTTAACCAACCAAAACTCAAGTTATGAAAACGCAATTTATTTTGCTATCTACCCTACTGATCGGGTTTAGTGCTTGCCAGGATGCCAAGACAACAGAAACGGCGCCTGAGCAGCAATCTATTGTGGCTACCGATGAAAATACCAAGGAGCTGCAAGAAAGTTTAAAAGATGTTGCTGCTGAAGAAAGGCGCTTGGCAGCTGAGGCTGCGGCCAACATGACCTCCATGAGTTTTAAAGAACTTTCGCATGACTTCGGAACGGTTATGGAAGACACCAAGCACCTTTACAATTTTGTCGTGACCAACACCGGCAAAAAGCCCTTGTTTATTCAAAATGTAAAAGCATCTTGCGGCTGTACCACGCCAAAAAAACCAGAAAAAGCCATTGCGCCAGGTAAGTCTGATATCATCGCCGTAGAGTTTCACCCAAAAGTTGGGCAACTCGGGCGTCAAGACAAAACTGTTACCGTCATTGCCAACACCAAGCCCGAAATGGTGATCTTAAATATTGGCGCCATGGTCACTAAAAATCCTGAAACAGAAGGTCGTCTTCAGACCAATTGATATGAAATTACACGTACTCAACACCGGTTTTTTTAAACTAGATGGCGGCGCTATGTTTGGCGTTGTCCCGAAAACTATTTGGCAAAAAACCAACCCCGCAGACGAAAACAACATGTGCTCTTGGGCCATGCGTTCCTTGCTCATCGAAGACGGCAAGCGCCTGATCCTAGTAGATACGGGTATCGGAGATAAGCAATCAGAGAAGTTCTTTTCGCATTATCACCTTTTTGGAAATGATTCACTCCATGGCAATTTAGCAAAATTGGGATTTCATTCCAATGACATTACCGATGTTTTCTTGACGCATTTGCATTTCGATCATTGTGGCGGAGCAGTCGCATGGAACGATTCCAAAACCGGATACCGAACG
>JAURHO010000144.1 GCA_030833265.1 Crocinitomicaceae bacterium
GAATCTAGATTTATTTCATTAATTAATTTTTTATTAAGAGAGAATCTCCTAAGATTATTTAATATCAATCCAAAGTGCGGATTTCTCAAAAAATATATTTCTAATGAATAAGTAAGAATACTTATTATTCCAAGGCATATGATAACTATACAAATAGCTTTTGATCGAATATTCTTTAAATAAAAGAGGGTGAGTAGGATGATTGAACAAAAATAATAGCCATCAAAAATTAATGTATTTTGAATATTAATGGAGGTGAAATAAAGCATTGCAGTAGTTGCAATCACTGAAGCTAATAATAGTAAAACATATTCGGTGCTAAACCTTCGTTTACCAAACAATAACACAGCTAAAGGTAATAGGCCCGCTATAAGTTGGAAAAATAATGATATTATAATTTTCTGCACTATGAATTTAATGGATTGTTTGCTGGAGTTAGTTCTCGAATACCAAAATCATATATTTTTTGGTCATACATATCATTCCCATCCGCGTCTACCCCGACTAAAACATTAGTCATTTTGCCAGCTTCATCGATGGCATTGTAGATTCGGATACCGACGCAGCCGTCTTGGGCAAGTAAGTCATTATATACATCGGCAGTGTAATAAACTGCTTTGGTTTCATCCGGGAATTTTGAACGGAAACTTGCGGTCATAGTTGAGCCTTCTTCTAATGAAATGATTGATCCTGCCATAATTAGTTTTTTAAAGTTAAGAATTTGTTCTTCAAATTTAGTAATGCTTTAATTTCATGTTGAGGAAAGTAGAAGTTGTGAAATTTTTACGCATTGATAATCAGTTATTTAAAATTATAAATTAGGGGTTTACCCCTAAATATTTAGGGATTTTTACGTAGGTCATTTAAGCCGTTGAAATTCCTCACCCCCCCTATTTTCAAATTTCTTCGTAATATAAACGTTGGCAGAAAATAGCGGAATTATTTGAGACTTACCAAGGACGACATACAACGGATACAACGGCAGGATGAGCGGTATATCATGGAACTCTATAAGCAGACGTTTCCGTTAATGATGTCTATTGCCGTAAGGTTTGAGAAGAATCGAGAGGATCAGCTGACGGCTGTGCACAATGCGTTTATGAAGATGCTTAAAAGTATAGAGCAGTTTCGAGTGAATGCCTCTTTTGAAGGGTGGTTGTTGCGGATTGTCAGAAATGAGCTCATCGATGCGTATAGACGCCAACATAAATTATCCAACATTGAATTTACTGAACTAAAGAATGAAATTCCTATTGCCGATTTTCAAATAGAAATACTAGAAAATACAGCGCCATCTCAGCTGTTAGATATCATCAATACCCTTCCTCCCGCATCCAAATTAGTCTTCAATCTTTATGCGATAGACGACTACAGTATCAACCAAATCAGTGAGGAGCTTGCAATCACCAGAGATACCGTGAAATGGCATTTAAAAACCTCGCGTAAAATCTTGCGCGAAACCCTTGCAAACCTCAAAAATCCCGAACATGAAATCAACTCCTAAACAGTTTGATCAACTCATCAAGGAAAAGCTCAATTCACTTGAGTTTACTAGTCAGGCTTCCGATCAAGAACTTTTGAAGCAAAAGCTGCATGCCGCCAAATCTAAAGCAAATAAGCAAACTGGCATAAAACTGCTATTGGTCATTGGCATCTGTGCTTCTTTTGCGTTGATGCAGCGCTATTTCAAAAAAGGGAATCTTCAATATTTTAAGGTGCAGGAAATTTCGAGCGCCCTACCATACTTGGCTTCTGAAGCTGCTGCGTTTCAACCAAAACGAGAAGTCGGCTCCGAAAGTCAAGCAACGAACATGCCCGAGTTAATTGCTCATTTTCAACAAGAGCCTAACTCTACTCCAGCCCTCTTCGAAAAATTACAGCATTTACCTAAATTCCCACACGGAAAAATTTCTCTGAATGGTTTAGATGAAATTCAGGCACCAGCAATTGATCAGCTTGTCAAATATGAAGGGAAATTCTTACAAGAAGCACAAACCTCTAAACAAAAAACCCTCATTTGTGGGCAAAGTGAAGATGGAAGTAAACTGATTGTTGCGCAATCTAAAGTGGCGAAATTCAAGGCAGATAGCACGCTTTCTAACAATGACGATTTTGGCGTTTATCGACCAAGCGGTCTGCAAGAAGATGCGGTCATTCAATATGCTGTTTTTGACAAAAAAACATTGTTTAAGAGGTTCCAATTTGAGCAGATCCACCACGGAATCAGAACTACCAAGATTGCCAAACCTCAAAAAGCGGAAAAAGTAAAAACGGAGAAAAACAAAGAGGCTGACGCTTTGCACACTTCTAACACCACGCCAAACTTACATGTGCATCCGACGCGCCAATATTTAGAAACTGAATATGAAGAGTACACTTATTACATTCAAAACGACAGCATTTTGTTCATCAGTGACCGCGTCAACTACGTTGTCATCATGACTCCAGATGGTGATATTTTGTCAAAGGCACAAATCGTCATCAGCGAGCCCTACATGTATTACCTCGGCGAGAAAACCGCCTTCTTTGATCAAGCAACAGGTAAAGTTTACCTCAGCGTATCGACTTTGTATCACTTCAATATTTACGAATTGGACCCCAACAACGGGCAAACCAATTTCCTGATTTCGCTCGATGATGTTTGGCCCGACCCTAATTTCAGTGTGGTCAATGGCGTCTTACATTACCGAAAAGATAACAAAGCGTTTCAGCAGCAATTAAGACCTTAATCTTCCTTCCAGTTCAGGCGCGCTTTCGTGTAAGGAATATTTGCTTTCTCGAGTTCGAGCTGTAGTGCAGCGATGCGCTTGTAGTAGTCTTGGAGTTGTGGGTAGAGGCTGTCGTATTGCTGTTGTACCATGCTTAGGTTGGCCTGATGCGTTTTGCTGACGCCAGTGGTGTTGTCTGAAACTTGATATTCTAGGATGCCTAAACGGCCGGTGAGCGACGGAACTGTTTCAAATTCGTGCTTGGTTCTGAGGTCATCACCATACAAGACCACCTTTGCTTCTTCTTTCAAGAGTTTGAGTTTTCTGACTTCGGTTAAAAGTGCCATGTTCGTGTTCGGGTAGTTGAGGATGGCTTTTTCAATAAGTTCTAGCTCTTGGTTGGCTTCTTCAAAGCGCTTTTCTTGACCACTTACTTTTCTATTGAGTTCGGCAACTTGGGCTCTGAATGCATCTAGCGCTTGGTTGTCTTTGGCAATTAATGTTTGGTTATTAAGGCCTTTGACATTGAAAGCAGTTGCTGCCACCAAGGTGTCAATTTGCCCATTGTGGACTTGTAAGACACGCAAGAAATAGGTACCTGGAACAACCAACGGACCTCTACCTCCGCGTCCAACTGGGTTGGTGCCTGTTTTGCGTAGATCCCAATTTTGGCGAACCATTCCCGCTTGCGCAGCGCTGCTCATCCTTCTGATTTCTGTGCCTTTGGCATCTGAAATGATCCAAATGAATTTAGCGTCTTCGTCGAGTTCTTCTGCCTTTAGCGCTTCAAAACTTGGGTAGCTGACGTCTTTACCTTCTTTTTCGAGGTCCTTTTCTTTTTGTTGACGCGTGCTTTTGAGGTCTTTGGGCACTTCTTTGACGTGCAACGTGAAGGTTGCTCCGAAGCTCGGATTTTTGGCAGACCAAAGGTTGTGACCTTGGAAACCTGTTCCTTCCAATCCAAGTGGATCCGCCTCAATGTAAAGTAGAGCGTCTTTAACTGGGAATAAATGTGCTGCTTTTTGAAGATTTTCCTTACTCAGGGTGCGCAGTGGGCTGTAGTTATCGAGGACATAAAAACCACGGCCAAAAGTCGCGGCTACTAAATCAACTTCGCGTTCTTGGATCTCGAGGTCATAGACCGCAACAGTAGGCAAGCCACTGAGTTTGGTCCAGTTGAGGCCGCCGTCAATGGAAAAATAGGCGCCAAATTCTGTCCCGACAAACAATAAGTTTTCTTGCGTTGGGTCTTGTTTGAGGCAATACACGGTGCCGCGCGTTGGCAAATTGCTTGCAATGCTTACCCAAGTTTTGCCTTTATCTGAAGACTTCATGAGGTAAGGCTTGAAATCGCCTTGGCGTTGTGCATTGAAACAGGCATAGACCACATTTTCTTGGTGCAAAGAAGCCGTGAGCATATTGACACGTGTGTTGAGTGGAACACCCGGGAAGCTTGCGTAGCGCGTCCAGGTTTGGCCATCGTTTTCTGAAACTTGCACAAGACCATCGTCTGTACCGACATACAACAAACCTTTTTTACGCGGTGATTCATCCAAGGCCACCACATTGCCATAAATGGTGGTCGAGGCATTTTTCATGACAGCGTCGATGGTCCAGACCTGGCCCATCACTTCGATTTCGTTGCGGTCAATTTGCTGCGTGAGGTCTGGGCTAATGGTTTGCCAGTCATCTCCGCGGTTGCTCGATTTAAAGAGTTTATTTGCCGCAAAATAAAGCGTACTTGCGTCGTGCTTCGATACAATTAACGGCGCATCCCAGTTCCAACGATAAGCAGCTTCCCCAAGTGCGGGCATGGGCTGAATAGGAACTTTTTCGCCGCTGGCACGGTCATAGCGCACCAACCAACCGTATTGT
>JAURHO010000145.1 GCA_030833265.1 Crocinitomicaceae bacterium
GAAAACTTTTCCCAGGCCAACATAGATTTACAAATATGAATACCGCGGTCATTGATTACTTGGGTACGCACCACTTTGTGTCCATTCGCTTTTAAGATTTCTGCGACTGAAAAGCCCAAAAAGTTATTGCGGAGATGACCAAGGTGCAAAGGCTTGTTGGTATTCGGTGAAGAATACTCCACCATTACCGTAGGTTTTGAATTGGGAGCTTGCAAACCAAATTTCGGATTTTCCTGCATTTGATTGAGTGCGTTGACCCAATAGCTTTTTTGAAGCACAATATTTAAAAACCCGTTAATCACAATACAGTGCGAAACCCCTTCAATATTTTGTTCAATCCAGGTTTTGAGTTTTTCACCAGCTTCCTGCGGTGAGCAGCGCAATATTTTTACAAACGGAAAAACCACCAAAGTGAGGTCCCCTTCTACATCCTTGCGCGTCAGCTGGAACTGAATGAGCGATTCTGAAATGCTCGTCCCGAAAAGTTCTGGAGCGGCTTCGATTAAGGCTTTGCGGATGAGTTGTTCCATGTATTATTGAATGTGGCTTAAAATATTCTCTATTAAATTCAAGGCTTGTTCGGCCATTTTGTTTTTTTCGTCGTCAAGGCAAGGATTTACCTCGACAATTTCCATTGCACATAACCTTGGGTCTTGCGCAAAATAAGCTAACATGGTAGCAGCTTCTTGAAAACTAATGCCATTGGGAACAGGTGTTCCGGTTCCGTAAGAAGTTTCTACCGGATCAATGCTGTCTACATCAAAAGAAACATAAAGTAAATCGCAGGCTGCAAGTTTGTCTTTGATTGCTTCAAGACAAACCATAAGACCTTTTTCTCTGATTTCAGCAACGCTATAATTGCGAAGCTTCAAAGCTGCCATTACGTGATCTTCTTCTTCTTCTGTATCGCGCACACCGATATACACTAAGTCTTGGGCTGAAAAAGCATAAGACTTCAATGCGTTCCAGTGTTTTTGAGTTTCAGTATCCAATTGGTTTTTAGCGATATCCTGATGATCCAAACCTAAGGCGGCAGCGATAGGCATACCGTGCATATTCCCTGATGGCGTTGTGTATGGCGAATGGATATCGGCATGCGCATCAATCCAAATGACGCCAATGCGTTTTTCAGGATGCACATTTTTTAGCGCCGCTAAAGTGCCAGCAGCTGAACTGTGATCACCGGCAATAATGAGCGGAAAAGAACTATCAGCAATGGAGGATGCGATATTCGAATTTAAAGAATCAAAGACTTTTTGCAAGCCGTCAATGTTCTTGGCAAACGGAAACGGGCTTGTATGATCGAGCAAATCATTTTGCTCTGTGATGACTTTGATTGGATGTTGTGCAAAAAGTTGGCTCCCTTTCGTTCGGGCAGCCGCTCTGATTGCTTCAGGGCCAAGAGATGCACCGCGCGTACCAGCACCAATCTCTGACGGATTAAAAATAAAGTGTATTGCTTTTGGCATAAAGGACCCTTTAGGGGCTAGGGCAAAGATAAGATGAAAATCGGCAAAAAGAGAGTTGATTTTGGGCTTGGGTTCAAACAATTATTAGCTTTGTTTATGCGCAGCACCATTTTATTGGCCATTTTTTGCGGGCTTTCCATTTTTGGCAAAGCCCAAAAACCTTTTGTAGGCAGCCTTGAGTATAATATCTCGACGGTTGATTACCTTATGAAAGATACCATTGACGGTAAACTTTTTATTTATGCCAGAGATTCCATTGTCAGGATCAATTACTTGTTAGCTAACGGTAAAAGCCAAGAGACCATTCATCATCTTGAAAAAAGAAAGCTCCTTTCCCTCATTGAAGTGAACGGTCAGTTCATGGCTATTCAAATTAAAGACACATCTCGTAATGAACAAGCTTGTGTTATTCACAAAAATTTAAATTGGGAGCGCATAGCAGGTGTGCGTTGTAGGGAAGCAAATGCAGAATTTGAGAAGGGGAATTTTTCACTTTTTTATTATAAAAATATTCCGGCGCGCTACTTTGTAGGGTTTAATTCAGCCCCAGGACTTCCAGTAAAAGGGAAAATACCTACTGAAAACGGCTATATGGCTTTTGAATTGCAAAAGATAGATGAGCGTACACCGCCTCAAAGCCTTTTTATACCCAATAAAAAATACAAGATCATGAGTCTTGATGCATTTCTGCAATGGTCTAACGGACAATAACTTAAGCTTGTTAAAATCGAACTAACACCTGAGTGTTTATAGGTTTATAGTTTTTCGGCATTTGATGTACCTCTTTGGCGTATTTTCGTTTGATTAGACGCAAAAGCATCATGGAAGACAACGAATACATCCCAAAATCAAGCGCAAATTCCTTTCAACCTAAGGAAGAACCTATTGCGCCTAAGGCAAAAAAAGCGGCTGCAAACCCAAGCAAAGCGCAAGCAGAGAAGAAAGTTCGCAACGTGGAAGCGCTGAAAAATCGCTTTGACTTAACAAAAGTCAAATTGGTATTGGGTGCAACCCTTTCTTTGCTCAGTATTTACTTACTATTAGCCTGCGTCTCTTATTTATTTACATGGAAGCAAGATCAAGATCACTTACTTAATCGTAATTTCCTTGGTTACATTTTTAACAGCGAAGTGCCTGCCGCTGAAAACTGGTTAGGAAAATTTGGCGCCTGGAGCTCGCATTTATTGATTTACGAAGGTTTTGGGATTGGGGCTTTTGGCTTGGTCTTTATTATGTTTCTTTTGGGTGTGCGGGTTTTGTTCAATACCGCACTGCTTCCACTTCAAAGAGCTACTACAATTACAATTGCTTACTTAGTATGGGGCTCCATGTTCCTTGGTTTTTTTAGTCCGCAAGTAAGTTACGCAGGCGGAACTTTCGGTTTTTATATCAATGAATGGCTGCAACTAACCTTAGGTAATTTTGGGGCACTCACTTTGTATTTGGTTGCATTCTTTGTCGTGACAACCTTGCTGTTCAATCCTAATTATCGGGCACTTTTTGAGCGCCTATTTGGAAATCACCCAGAAGAACAACAAGGTCAAGAGTTCCATGATAGTGCGGCACCTTACGACGATTTGTATGTTGTCAATACGATCAGAGAAGATCAAATTAAAGCCGACGACGTTTCCCAGACCGTGCATTTTGACGACGACGACGTTTTTGAAGAAGAAAGCGAATTGATTGTGAGTATCAAGGAAGAGGAGCCGGCAGTAAAAGCGCCTATTGAAGACGATGCCGAAAATGAATTCAGCCTAGAAACCCATGACGATGGTTTCGAGATAGAACTTGGTGAAGATCCTATAATTGAAGCAGTAGCACCAACTATGGCTGCAGCGAGCGCACCAAGCCTCAGTTTAAGTGAGGAAGAAAATATCGCCAAAAACTTAGTGCGTGAATATGGTGAATACGACCCTACTAAAGATTTAGATGGTTATTTGTTGCCGCCGCTCGATCTCATGAAAGAGTATGCGACAACTGGCGTTTCTGTGAGTAAAGAAGAACTTGAAACCAACAAAGATCGCATTGTTGAAACACTCTCACACTACAAAATTGACATCGCAAAAATCAAGGCAACGGTTGGCCCGACGGTGACGCTTTACGAAATTGTACCGGCGCCAGGTGTGCGCATCTCTAAAATTAAAAACCTCGAGGACGACATCGCCCTGAGTTTGTCTGCACTTGGCATTCGTATCATTGCTCCAATTCCAGGGAAGGGAACAATTGGTATTGAAGTGCCAAACTCGAATCCGGAGATGGTTTCTATGCGCTCTTTGATTGCTTCTGACAAGTTCCAGAATTTTGACGGCGAATTACCAATCGTAATGGGAAAAACCATTACCAACGAAACCTATGTATTTGACCTGACAAAAATGCCTCACTTGTTGGTCGCTGGTGCAACTGGTCAAGGAAAATCAGTAGGTTTAAATGCCATCCTGATTTCTATTCTTTATAAAAAGCACCCTGCCCAGGTAAAATTTGTACTGGTTGACCCGAAAAAAGTCGAACTCACACTTTACAATAAAATTGAGCGCCATTTCTTAGCCAAATTACCTGGCGAAGAAGATGCAATCATTACAGACACCTCAAAGGTGGTCAATACACTAAATTCATTGTGTATAGAAATGGACGAGCGCTATGAATTACTTAAAAATGCAGGAGTCAGAACCATTAAAGAATACAACGCTAAGTTTATTGGCCGAAGGTTGAATCCGGAGAAAGGGCACCGCTACCTACCTTACATTGTAGTGCTCATTGACGAGTTTGCCGACCTCATCATGACTGCCGGAAAAGAAGTGGAGCATCCGATTGCTAGAATTGCGCAGTTAGCCCGCGCCATTGGTATCCATTTAATTGTAGCTACACAAAGACCTTCGGTGAATGTCATTACCGGGATGATCAAAGCAAACTTCCCTGCGCGAATTGCATTTAGGGTACTTTCTAAAATTGACTCCAGAACCATCCTGGATGCTTCCGGTGCTGATCAGTTAATTGGGCGCGGAGACATGCTCATTTCGACTGGATCCGATATGAAGCGCTTACAGTGTGGTTTTGTAGACACGCCAGAAGTGGAAGAAATCTGTAGCTTCATTGGTTCGCA
>JAURHO010000146.1 GCA_030833265.1 Crocinitomicaceae bacterium
ATGGTGGTCCGGGCCACAACGAAGTACTTGACACTTGGGATGGCAACGATTACTTCTTTCATCAATTGTTGGCGCAGCATGGCTATATGGTCTTGAGCATTGATCCAAGAGGGACGCAATATAGAGGCGCGGCGTTTAAAAAATCAACCTATTTGCAACTCGGCAAGCTTGAAATCGAAGATGTAATTGCCGCTACAAAAGTTTTTGCTCAGCGTTCAGATGTTGATCCAAAGCGATTAGGCATCATGGGTTGGAGCTATGGTGGTTTTATGTCTTCATTGGCCATGACCAAAGGAAACGGTTTGTTCAAAGTCGGTATTGCCGTTGCACCCGTTACAAATTGGCGTTATTATGACAACATTTACACAGAGCGCTTTTTAAGAACGCCGCAAGAAAATGCAAAAGGATATGATGAAAATTCTCCGATTAATTTTGTCAAAGACCTACAAGGAAAATATTTCTTAATTCACGGTTCTGCCGATGACAACGTGCATTATCAAAACAGCATGGAAATGATTTCAGCTTTAGTAAAAGCCAATAAACAATTCGACTTATTTATCTACCCAAATAAGAATCATGGCATCTATGGTGGAAATACACGCAACCACCTTTTTAACATGATTTTTGACTATATCGAAGACGAACTCTAAACATTATAAAATTATATGTGTTTTTTGTAAGTACTCTTGACTACAATTGCACATTCTTTTGTAATTTAGGCACGCAATTATCAAACGCATATACAACCATCCAATGAGTGAAACAGCCAAAATAGAACTAAACGGTCAAGTTTACGAACTTCCTGTTGTCGTAGGTTCAGAAAATGAAAAAGCAATTGACATCTCCAAACTCCGTGACCTCACAGGTTATATTACCCTAGATACAGGCTACAAGAACACAGGTGCTACCAAAAGTGCAATTACTTACTTAGATGGTGAAGAAGGAATTCTTCATTACCGTGGTTATTCAATTGAACAGCTGGCTGAAAAAGCAAGTTTCATCGAAGTGGCTTATTTGCTCATTTATGGTAATTTGCCAACTCAAAAAGAACTCGATGCTTTCCAAGACAGCATCTGCAAGCACACGCTTGTGCATGAAGACATGAAGCAATTCTTTGAAGCGTATCCTTCAAAAGCACATCCAATGGGTGTTCTTTCTTCAATGGTGGCTTCTTTAGCTACGTTCTACCCAGAATCGCTAGATCCAAATCGCAGCCCAGAGGCAAAGAACTTGACCATCCACCGCATTTTGGCAAAATTGCCAACCTTAGCAGCATGGTCTTACAAAAACCTGATTCGTCATCCGTTCATGTATCCACGCAACGAATACGACTACTGCAAGAATTTCATGTACATGATGTTTGCGATGCCGACTCAAGATTACCACGTTGATCCTGTTGTCATTGATGCTTTAAATAAATTACTCATCCTTCACGCAGATCACGAGCAAAACTGTTCAACTTCTACGGTAAGAATTGTAGGTTCATCTCAGGCCAATCTTTACTCTTCAGTTTCTGCCGGTATTTCAGCGCTTTGGGGACCACTTCACGGTGGTGCCAACCAAGAAGTAATAGAAATGCTAGAGCGCATTCATGCCGATGGCGGTAATGTTGACAAATGGGTGGCAAAAGCTAAAGACAAAGAAGATCCATTCAGACTCATGGGCTTCGGACACCGCGTTTACAAAAACTTTGATCCACGTGCCAAAATCATCAAAAAGGCCTGTGACGACGTCCTAGAAAAATTAGGTGTCAATGACCCATTGCTTGATATCGCCAAAAAATTAGAAAAAGTTGCCTTAGAAGACGAATACTTCAAAGCACGCAACCTCTATCCAAACGTAGACTTCTATTCCGGTATCATTTACAAGGCACTCGGCATTCCAACTGAAATGTTTACCGTGATGTTTGCTATTGGTCGTCTTCCAGGTTGGATTGCACAATGGAAAGAAATGACTGAAAACAAAGAACCAATTGGTCGTCCGCGTCAGATTTATACTGGTCATACCAATCGCAACTATGTTCCGATTGAACAACGATAAGCTTTCATAAGCAAAAAAAAAGGGGCGGTTTTACCGCCCCTTTTTTTGTTTCCAATAATTACGTTTAAAAGTTTCTAATCTTCTGAGATCAGATTGCTAATTTACTCTTCTGGTTCAGCTATTTCTAAATCTTCAGGACCATTGCGCTTTGATCCTTTGTAAGTTTCATAGCTTCTGAATCCGCATTCGAGGTCACCGTTAAACACTTTGTATTTTTTACTCGGTTTGAGTCCGACACTTTTGAGACCTTCTTCACTGGCACTGATGATCCAGGCCTTTGATTCAGTGAGGTCGTGCTTAAGCCAATTCCCGATGCCTTCATAGAGTGTATCTACGTCTGCTTGTAAACGTTGGTCGTAAGGTGGGTTGGTTAAAATAAACACCGGAGCCTCCACTTTGATTTTTTCAAAAGAACAAGACTGCACTTCTATAAAACGACCAAAAGAAAAACCTCTGAGGTTACGGCGAGCTTTCAAGACCATTTCATCTGATAAATCACCACCTATTATTTTACAAGGTAATTCTCTTACAATTCTTGGTGCGTTTTCGAAGATTTCTTGCCAAAGCTCGGCATCGAAGTTTTTAAGGTTTTTAAATGCGTAGTGCTGTCTTTCAATATTGCTTGGTATGCCGGTTGCTAATAAAGCGGCTTCAATGAGTAAGGTTCCTGATCCACAAAACGGATCCACAAAAGTTTGTTTGCGATCCCAGCCTGAAAGTCTAATTAAACTAGCAGCCACGACTTCATTGATTGGAGCTGGGCCAACTGCATTGCGGTAACCGCGTTGAAATAAGGGCAAGCCACTCGTGTTCACAGAAATAGTGACCTCGCGATCTTTGATATAAAGGTCAAAAAGGATACTTGGTTTTTTAACGTCAATGTTGGGGCGCTCGTCTACCTTTGCCTTGAATTGATCCACAATGGCATCCTTCACTAAAAGAAAAGGGTAGTGCGTGTTTTTAAAAATACTTGAGAAAATAGCCCCTTTGATAGCGAATGTTTTATTGACATCAAAAAGCTCGGTCCATTTTACTTTGAGTGCGCGCTTGTAAAGGTCTTCCTCAGACTGTATGTAAAAGCTTTCAATTTCAACAAGTACGGCAATAGCACAACGGATATAAAGATTCAGATGGTAAACATCTTTCCAGGTACCGCTAATTCGAACCGCTCTATTCAAAATTTCCGGGTTGTCATAGCCGAGTTCTCTGAGCTCATCGGCAAGCACTTCTTCAAAGCCAAAGAAACACTTTAGCGTGATGAGCAACTGTTCTTTTTTGGCACTGTCTTTTGAATGCATTCTTTTGGGATTCGTTAAATTTGTACAAAAGAACGAATTTGTTAAAGATCAGCACCTGCTTTGTCCTCCTTTTTTTCAGCCAAATAGTATTGGCTCAAGGGCGACCACGCGTAGGAGTGGTCTTGAGTGGAGGAGGGGCCTCAGGTGTGGCGCATGTGGGTGTTCTCAAAGCCCTTGAAGAAAACCATATTCCGATAGACTACATTGTGGGCACTTCTGCAGGCGCGCTGGTTGGCGCTATGTATGCCTGTGGCTATTCGCCCGCTGAAATCGAAGCTTATGTATTGTCTGATGCTTTTCAACTCATGGCAAAAGGTCAAAAAGAACTTAGTAAGCAGTATTTTTTCTACCAAGAAGATCAACAGGCCTCCATGTTTAATTTTAGCTTATCACAAGATAGTGTGTTGAGTAAGTCTTTGCCTTTGTCTTTTGTTGACCCCACTTATTTTGACTTCGAAATGCTCAAAATATTTGGCCGTGCCAGCGCCAGTGTCGGTGAAGATTTCAATCGTTTACTGATTCCGTATCGTTGTGTAGCTTCTGCAGTTGAGACCAAAGAAAGTGTTACGTTTTCTAAAGGTAAACTCAATCAGGCGGTGAGAGCCTCCATGACCTTTCCCCTTTATTTGAACCCAATTCGCATTGACAACGTGCTGTATTTTGACGGCGGACTCTATAACAACTTCCCAATTGATGTGCTTTATCGAGATTTCCATCCCGATGTCATTATCGGGAGTAACGTGTCAAAAAATTTACCCCCGGTTTCAGAGCGCGATTTCATCGGCTTACTCACCAGCATGATGACCACGCCAACAAACTACAACTTACCCTGCGCCGAGGGCTTGATCATTGAACCGAATACAAAAGTAGGGACCTTTGATTTTGAAGCAGTTAAGCAAGCTATTGCCGATGGATATCAGGCCACCATCGCGCAGATGGGAGCCATTCAAACCCTAGTTGATTTTGAACAAGATTCCGTAGCATTAAATGAAAAAAGAAGCGCATTTAGGGCTGCATTACTCCCAATTACAGTAGGCGCTGTTCAGGCCTATTCCGATAAAAAACAAGATTTGCGTTTTGTAAGAAATTCCATGCTACCTAAGCAGCAAAAAATGCTTTTAGATAGT
>JAURHO010000147.1 GCA_030833265.1 Crocinitomicaceae bacterium
ACTGCCCAGCGACCCATGGCCTTCAATCCCCACCTTCTATACCTGCTCGCATAGGTTGCTGCGTGCAATGCATGCTGACTTGTAGACTTTTCACGGATCCGTGCAGCTCCAACTCATGCAAGAAGACGCCTCTGACCCTTATCGCAGAAGTGAATTTTAAATCTTAGTTTCAAATTAGCATGCGAGTAGTCATTCAACGTGTTTCAGAAGCAGCTGTAAAAATCGACGGAACTATTGTCGGAGAAATATCAAAAGGCCTATTGATTTTACTCGGTATAGCGCAAGAAGATACCGAGCAAGATGCGCTCTACCTCCTTCAAAAACTCATCAACCTGCGCATATTTTCTGATGCCGATGGCAAAATGAATTTATCGGTTCAAGACTGCGGCGGCGGGCTTTTAGTAGTGAGTCAGTTCACCCTTTATGCCGACACCAAAAAAGGAAATCGACCAAGCTACATAAGAGCATCCAGACCCGAACAAGCCATTCCGCTCTACGAATTTTTCTTACGAGAACTTCAAAAACAATTCCAAGGACCCATCCAAACAGGCCAATTCGGCGCCGACATGAAAGTGTCATTAATCAACGACGGCCCAGTTACGATTATTATTGATTCGAGAGGGGAGATTTAGACATACATCCGTATTTTTCACTTTATAAAATTGCAATTTATACGTATTTTTGATTATATTTTTATACGTATGAATATTAAGCTAACCCTTTCCGTTGAGGAGGAAATTATCGTCAAAGCCAAAGCATATGCCAAAGCAAATGGCAAGAGCTTGTCGCAAATCGTTGAAAATTACCTCGGCTTGCTAGTTAAAGAGCAGACTCAAGTTGTTGAAGAAAAATCTATTACATATCAACTTAAAGGTGCATTTAAAGATCATGATTTAGGTGATTACAAAGTAGAACTTGCAAAGGCACTTTCAAAAAAATACCTAAACGAATGAAGCGTATCCTACTAGATTCAGACGTAATCCTAGATTTACTTCTTGAGCGCCAAGCATTTTGCGACGATGCAAATATGTTGGTGTTAGCATGTGAGCAAAAACTTTTTCACGGCTACATGACCCCTGTGAGTATAGCTAACGTTTATTATATTTTCCGTCAGAACGCAAGTCATATGAAAGTAATTGAACAACTTCAATTACTTCTAAAAATCATAGGCATTTTAAACATGGATCAAAAACAAGTATTAGCAGCACTTGATTCGAAATTCACCGATTTTGAAGATGCGCTTCAGTACTATTCTGCACTTCATAGCAACAAGATTGATGCAATTATAACACGAAATGTCAAAGACTTCAAGAAATCAGCATTACCTGTTTTTAGCCCTGCTGAGTTTTTAGCAACTTTCAATTAACTTTTTCTTTTCAACTCTGAGATATTGAAGGCATTTGTTTTCATCTTTAATATTTCCATCACCTCTTCCTTTGCTTCAATGTGCGCCATATGGCCGCAATTCAAATAGTGCTTTTCTGAGAGCGGTACCTTGGTATTGAGCTCCTCGACGCTGACCAACCGATCATGGATGCCATGTATAAACATGAATTTTTCGGGAAATTCATTGACGTGCGATGTAAAGTCTTGTCTTTCGCGCATGGCAAGTGCACTAAAGGCAATGGCTTCCGGTGTCATGAGTTTGGCTTCTTCAATGAGTGCTGTGCTTTCCTTTTTGGAGCTTTCAGGGCTTTGGAACAAATTTGGAATGGCTTCACGAATAAAGATGTCTTTGGCCTTGTGTACAATTTGGGCAACGCGAAGGCGGTCTTGTTTTTTTTGTTCAGAGTCGGACCAACAATTAGAGTTGAGCAGAATGAGTTGCTGAAAACCAGGATGCATTGATAGTTCAAGCCCGACATAGGCTCCCATAGAATGCCCTAATACGCTGAAATGAGTAAGTGACAATTTATCCAAAACAAGCTGCACTTCTTGAGCCATTAATTGGATAGAAGGCGTATTTAAAAGTTGAGAGGATTTGCCATGACCAGGAAGGTCAATTTTGATTTGCTGAATGGGTAAGTCATCTAGGGGGAGAGATTCCCACATTGATGACGATTCTAAAAAACCATGTAAGAAAACCCAAGCAGGGCCACTTCCTTTAACTGAATATGACAACATAAACGCGTGTTAGGCGTTCATTAATTCTTCGATATGGTCCGCCTCGATTGGAATGTTGGCCATTAAGTTGTAAGGTGCGCCGCTTGCTTGCACAACAACGTCATCTTCTAAGCGAATACCAAGACCCTCTTCTGGGATATAAATGCCTGGCTCAACTGTAAACACCATATTTGCTGAAATAGGCTCATGCCATAAACCGACGTCGTGAGTGTCTAGGCCCAAGAAATGAGAAGTGCCGTGCATGAAATACTTTTTATAGGCTGGCCAAGCTGCATCTTGGTTTTGGATGTCTTGCATAGAAATAAGACCCAAATTGACCAGTTGTTCTTCCATGAGTGTGCCCACTTGCTTGTGGTATTCGGCCATAATGGTGCCTGGCACTAATAATTTGGTGGCCTCATTCTTTACATGGAGCACCGCATTGTAAACTGCTTTTTGACGTGCTGTAAAACGGCCATTGACCGGGATACAACGGGTGAGGTCAGAGCTGTAGTTGGCATATTCTGCACCGACATCTAGCAAAATGACATCGCCATCTTGACACTGTTGGTTATTTTCTATGTAATGCAAGACACAAGCATTTTTACCTGATGCCACAATTGGCGTGTAGGCAAAACCTTTAGAGCGCTTGCGCAAAAACTCATGAGCAAGTTCAGCCTCGATTTCGTATTCCCAAACACCTGGTTTGATAAAACCGAGTAAACGACGCACCCCAGCTTCTGTAATATTACAAGCGGTTTGCATGAGGTCAAGTTCGATTTGTTCTTTTACTGAACGGATTTGATGCATGATGGGTGCAGATTTATGCACTTGATGCGCCGGGTAGTCTTGTTTTACTTGTTTGATGAAGCGATCTTCACGGGTTTCTACTTCGGTATTGGCACGAAGGTGCTCATTGGTATTGAGGTAGATGCCGCTTGCCTCGGCCATCAGTTGCTTGAAAATGGTTGGAAATTGTTGGAGCCAATAGACGGTCTGAATTCCGGAAGTTTCAAAGGCGGTTTGTTTGGTGAGTTTTTCACCTTCCCAGATGGCAATGAGTTCTGATGTTTCTTTTAAGAATAATACCTCACGGTGAGCTGGATTGCTAGCATTAGGAAAAAGCACCAAGATAGACTCTTCTTGATCGACACCAGATAAATAAAGGATATCGCGGTGCTGAGCAAAAGGCATCGTGCTATCGGCCGAAACCGGATAAATATCATTGGAATTAAAAACAGCCAAAGTTTGGGGAGCCATTTTAGCTATGAACTTTTTGCGATTGGCGATATAAAGGGCTGAATCGATGCGGTCGTATTTCATAATGCAAGTTTGAAAGTAAAATTAAGGGTTCTCTTTGAACCAACTGGAGTAAAGCACATAATTGTTAGCAATTCGTTGCACTTCTCCGGCAAATAGTTCTGGAGAAAGTGTTTTGATTTTTTTGGCGGGGATGCCTGCATAGATGCTCCAAGATTCTACGCGTGTGCCTTCAGTGAGAACGGCGCCTGCAGCAACGATGCTATTGGCCTCGATGTAGCAGTTGTCCATGACAATGGAGCCCATGCCGATGAGTACGTTGTCTTCGATGGTGCAGCCATGAACCAGCGCGTTATGCCCAATTGAGACGTTATTGCCAATATTGAGCTTGGTTTTTTCATAGGTGCAGTGTAAAACAGCGCCATCTTGGATGTTTACTTTGTTGCCCATTCGGATAGAATTGACATCGCCCCGAACAACAGCAGAAAACCAAACCGAGCATTGTTCGCCCATTTGTACATCGCCAACTACGGTTGCGTTTTCGGCCAAGAAACAATCAGGGCCAATTTGAGGCTCGAAACCTCTACATGCTTTCACTAATGCCATAAAACAAAGGTAGTAAAAGCAACACGAAACTATTCAGTAAAATTCACGTACAATGCGCGTTCTTATTTCGATTCATGAAACGCATCTTTCAAAGTAAATGGTTTAAAATTCCTTACAATCTTGCCCTCTATGGCTTTGCCGGTTATGGTGTAGTCTTAGTTGGCGTCTTCTTGGCGCTCAAATTTCGAATCACTGACGACCAGGGCTTGGTAGACGACAACAACCGCTACTTTCAGCAAATGCACGATAAATACAACCAGAACTTTAAGGTTGATAGCGCCTCTTTAGTAAAATATCGCAATGAAATTCTTGAACGCATCAATTTGGTCAATGCTTATTATCCGAAGAACGCCAGAACCATATTAGAAGCATGGTCGCAATCAAAAAGTGAAAAAACTGCCCTTCAAATGCTTTCAGCAGTTGACCTCAAACTCAAAGACAACAAAAGCTATCAACGCAGGCTCAGAGCAATTCTCTCTAAAAATCAAAGAA
>JAURHO010000148.1 GCA_030833265.1 Crocinitomicaceae bacterium
CATTAAGTTCTTTTGGTTTTCTTAGGGTTAAAGTACTTGCGTCTAATTTTATCCAACTTTTTCAAACCAAATTGTAACGCAATTGGTTTTACACGACTAGTATACACTATCCCGTTCATGTGGTCAAGCTCATGAAGAAAACATCTTGCAGATATGCCATTAAAAGTTTTGGTACGTTTCTCACCTGTGAAATCCTGGTATTCAACCTCTACAGTTTCAAGCGCAAGCTAGGCTCGATGATGATATTGCGTGAAAGCAAAACTTTTGGGGCGGCAATACAGGCCACCTCGTAATCGGAAATGGCGCCATTTGCAAATTGCTTGTAGTTGGTTTGTAGTCCAAAACCACTTCGCAGGGCACGGGCATAAGCGTCAATACTAAACTGCTGTTGCATTTGCATTTGTTCAGTCTGAGTATGAGACCTGAGGCTACTGACACTTTGAAAACGCGTTTGCGATAGAGTTCCGACGCTGGTTATTTGCGCATCTATATTGCTTTTTCCAGGTAATAATAAATCGTAAGACTGATTATTAGACAAACCAATATCTTTTGAAACCAAGCGATCCAATTTGGCGAGCAGATTGATGTTGAGGTCAAGCTTGATGTCGTTATTTTGAGCTTCAGCAAATTGGAAAGTTTCAATTAACGGAGCGCAATAGTGTAAAATTCTAAGTGGTTTGAGTTGCTTGATTGTTTGTTCTTGACGATTCGATGAAAAAGTTGATTGTGCCGAAGCGCTACTCGTGTTATTTTCTTTTTCAAAAGAAATCAAAAGCTGCTTGTCACTTTGTGGCGTTAGTTTTAGTTCATGAAATTTTGTTGTTTCAAGCTTATTAAGCTGGGATGGATTGGCAATTACATTTTGAACAACAGTTTTTAATTTTTTAGTAGGCTGCTGTTTTAAGTTTGTAACCGTTTGTTTGGAGGCGAGCGTTGTTTGAACGGCAGCGTCTTGGTTGTTTGCATTGTAGGACAGTAGGCCAAAGGAAAGCAATAAGAGCAAACTTGCAGCAATGCCAAAATAAGCAGCTACAGGGCGCTTCTTATAGAGTGCGCTTTTAGGCTCAAAAGTAATGGGCTGGGCTTGGTATTTTAACTCAGACAAAGATTCAAGCTCTTGATCCGAGAAATTTGTTTCATCGTAATTCATGAAGCGAGTATAAATTGTTCATTTACCTGTTTTTTAATTTTTACACGCGCTCTGAAAAGATAGACTTTTACCTGGGCCTCGGAGAGCTGAAGTTGCGCTGCAATTTCCTGATAAGAATACCCTTCTAGATCGCGTAACAATAGAATACTTTTTTGAAGAGGAGGGAGGTCTTGGACTAAAAGTTGCACCAATTGCTGGGCTTCAAATTGCTGTTCAGGACCTGCATCGTGTTTCAGAAAGAGCGAATCAAGGTGTTGTTGCCTTACTTTATTGCGCTTCACTTGATTGAGCATTAAGTGGTTGGCGCAAGTAAAAAGCCAAGATTTTGCTTTTTCTGCTTCAACAGTTTTTCTATTGACCCACAATTTTTCATAACAATCTTGGACAACATCGCGTGCAGGCTCCACTTCTCGCAAAAAATGCAAGGCGAATCTGTACAGCGCATCGCTGTAGAGGTCTACACATTGGTTGTATTCAGATCTTTTCAAAATAGCGTTCGGTATAGAACAATTTATAACTACGAATAGTTACACCTTCCTAAGGTTCACTTTAGAAAATTACGCGATTTTGAGCAGAATAAAAAATGAGCCCTAGAATCCGAAGTTGTCAAACCCCGTTTGGGTAAGCTCTTGGTATTTTTCTTCGTTGAATTCGTAGAGCAAAGATGGCTTGTGTGGAACGCCTTTCTGCTTTTCTCTGAGGCTAGACAGAATGTCTAATTTTTGGATTTTTCTTCTGAAATTTCGCTTGTCGAGCGGCTTGTCTAGAATAGATTCATATAGGCGGTGCAGCTGACTTAGCGTAAATTTTTCTGGTAGCAAATTGAAGCCAATAGGCTGAATTTTAATTTTTTGCTTGAGCTTTTCTTTGGCTTCTTGTAAAATTTCAAAGTGGTCAAAGGCCAATTCGCTGATTTGATTGACTGGAATCCAGTCTGCATTCTTAGCAAAAGAGGAGGCCTGAGGTTTGTAGTGGGCCATTTGCACCAATGAAAAATAAGCAACAGTTATTACGCGTGCTTCAGGTTCGGCCCTGATCGTTTTGAGCCATTCGCGGTCCGATTCTTTGTGAATCCGATCAGGATCACCAAAAGCGCCAACTTGTTCGAGGTAAATGTTTTCTAGACCTGTGAGTTCTGCCAAAACGCGATTTGCAGCTTGGTCAAGGTTCTCGTTGTCATAGATGAGGTTTCCTGGGAGTGCCATGCGCGGCCTTGAGCCGGAAGGGATTTCACCGCGATCAATTAACAATACGGTAAGCTGCTCAAGGTCAAAGCCAAAGATGACGCAGTCTACAGATACATTTGGGTTAAGTTCGGAACCTATTTTTTTAGTTATGTGATGCACGTATTAAGGATTTTCTATATATTTGGCATAGTGTAAAATTGACACAAAGCTCTAATTCACTCTATAACAAATATATGTATTTCATCATTGAAAGTGGTTCAACCAAAAGTGATTGGGTACTTGTTGAAGACAAAAATAACCAAAGTTTTTTTTCAACAATGGGCTTCAATCCATATTTTCATTCCACTGATCTTATTGCCTCAGAATTAAGAAAACACGAAGATATCATGAAAGTGGCGCCTCAAATCAAAGGCGTATATTTTTATGGGGCTGGTTGTTCAAGCCCAGAACTCAATGAAATCGTTGAAAAAGGCCTTGCCCAAATCTTTCCTGCAGCGAACATTTTAGTTGAACACGATTTACTTGCATGTGCCTACGCAACCTACCAAGGTTCACCAGCAATATCTTGCATCGTTGGTACAGGCTCAAATTCTTGTTATTTTGATGGCCAAAACGTGCTTGAAGAAGTACCTGCTTTAGGTTATATCCTTGGTGATGAAGGCAGTGGTAGCTATTTTGGTAAGCAACTCTTGTCTGCTTTCTTGTACCATCATTTGCCAGAAGACATTGAAACCGATTTCATTGCAACGTATCAGCTCGACAAAGACATGATTGTGGACCGCGTTTACCGCGAACCCAATGCCAATGTTTTCATCGCTTCGTTTATGCCGTTCATTGCCAAACACAAAGCCAATCCTTTCTTTTCAGAAATGGTCTACAAAGGCTTCAAACACTTTATGTCGGTACATGTTTGCTGCTATGACAACTACAAAAATACCGAAGTACATTTCGTAGGCTCGCTTTCTAAAATCTTTGAAAAAGAATTGAACCAAGCGGCCCAAGAACTTGGTATTGCCATCACCTCAATTATTCAAAAGCCTGTTCAAGGATTGGTAGCTTACCACCTTAAATACATTCTTCACCTCGAAACTGTCTAACCATGGTTAAAAAGATCTTATTTGGCGCCCTATTTATTGCGGCGCAAGCTTCATTTGCACAACTCAATACCCCGAAATGGGTGGCTAATTCCACTATCTACGAGGTCAATGTGCGTCAGTTTTCTAAAGAAGGAACCTTCAAAGCGCTTGAAGAACAATTGCCACGACTTCAAAAGATGGGCGTAGACATCATTTGGTTGATGCCGATCCATCCAATTGGTGAGAAGAATCGTAAAGGAACGCTTGGAAGCTATTATGCGGTCCGCGATTACCGTGCTGTGAACCCCGAGTTTGGAGACTTCGAAGATTTCAAGTCTTTGGTGCAAGCAGCGCATCAACTTCACATGAAAGTCATTATTGATTGGGTAGCCAATCATACCTCACCAGACAACGTTTGGGTAGAGCAAGGACACCAAGATTGGTACACCCTTGATTCATTAGGTCAATTACAACCAACCATCGGTACAGATTGGTGGGATGTTGCTGATTTGAACTACGACAACAAGGAAATGCGTCAGGAAATGATCAGTTGCATGGAGTTTTGGGTTAAAAGTGCTCAAATTGATGGCTTTCGTTGCGATGTAGCTGGTTGGGTACCTATGGATTTCTGGGTAGAAGCGCGTAAAGCATTAGATGCCGCCGGAAATGGCGTATTTATGTTGGCAGAAGCAGAAGGCAATGAATTGCACGATGCTTTTGAAGCTACTTATGGATGGGAATTTCACCACATCATGAACGATATCGCACAAGGAAAAAAAGATGCTTCGGCTGTTCTTGAGTTCTTTGCGCGATTGAAGCCTGCTAACAATGGGTTTCACATGAATTTCACCTCTAACCACGACGAAAATTCTTGGAATGGAACAGAAATGGAGCGCATGGGTGAAGCACGTTTTGCCATGGCTGTTTTGGCGGCAACCATTGAAGGAATGCCATTGGTTTACAACGGTCAAGAAACTTCTTTAGATCGTCGTTTGGCCTTCTTTGAAAAAGATGAAATCGACTGGACTAAAATGGAT
>JAURHO010000149.1 GCA_030833265.1 Crocinitomicaceae bacterium
CAATAAAGGCAATTTGTGTTACCGGAGACTTGAGTGTCACCACCAAATAAGCGCGATCCACATTAGCCGCCAAAATTTGCATTTGCTTACTGAGGTTGGTCGCCTTGCGTACAATATAGTTCTGACGTGGTTCAACCGACAAAATGGCCCAACTTTCATCAGAACCTGGTTCAATATTGACGCGGTCACCAGCTGCAATGGGGTTGGTGGTTTTGAGTCCTTCCAAACGCAATTTACCACGAATGCTGGCTTGCACAATTTGCTCATCTTCAAGTAAAACTTGATACCATTTTCCAGTAGATTTCAAAACGAGCCCTTGCATGCGGTAAAGTTAAACATTTGTATGTTTGTGGAATGAAAACACTAAGCTTCCTTCTTTTCTTTTTGTTTACAAGCTTACTTGCATTTTCTCAAGTTCCTGCCACAATTTCAACCGACACCACAAATTCTCAAATTTTTGAAACGGTCGAAGTGCAAGCCGAATTTCCGGGAGGAGTTGATGCCATGCGAAAGTTTCTAGTTGACAACATCATCATGGATTCTATCGTCAAATTTTCTGACAAAGAAATGAATAACAAGGTGATTGTACGGTTTGTTGTCAATAAAGACGGCGATGTGGAGCGTGCAGCAATTGACCGTGCAAGTACCTATTGCCCTCCATGTAATAAAGAAGCGCTTCGTTTGGTAAAAAGCATGCCGAAATGGACGCCTGGCAAAGTGGGTGGCGAGCCAGTTTCAATGTATTTTCGATTACCAATTATCTTTTCGGTACAATAACCATGACTCAACACTACGGCCTCATCGGCAAAACCCTCGGGCATTCCTTTTCAGCTACTTTTTTCAAGGATTATTTTGAGAAAAATAAGATAGATGCGACTTATTCAAATTTTGAATTGGAAAGCATCGAAGAAGTTCAAGCGCTCTTGAAGCAGGACATTGCTGGTTTCAACGTGACTTTTCCCTACAAGGAAAGTATCATTCCTTTCTTAGATCGATTGGATGAAACTGCCCAAGCAATTGGTGCCGTAAATGTGGTGGCTTTTGAAAATGGAGCAACAGTGGGCTACAACACTGATGCTTATGGTTTTGCGCAAAGCATTAAGCCTTTTTTGACATTTGAGCACGAGCGCGCGCTTATTTTTGGAACAGGTGGGGCAGCTAAGGCCGTGGCGCATGTGTTTAGCCAACTGGGGCTAGACGTCTTTTATATTTCTCGATCGCCTGAGCATCAAAATAGAATATATGCCTATTCAGAAATCAATGCGCACATGTTGCGCTCTTGTAAAGTGCTCGTGAATTGTACACCGATCGGAACTTTTCCGGACATTACGGCTTGTTTACCGATTCCATTTGAACACCTCACGGAGGCGCATTTGGTGATTGATTTAGTGTATAATCCGGCTGAAACAGCCTTGATGGCTCATGCTAAAAAACAAGGTGCCGCAGTCATGAATGGTTTGTCCATGCTGCAGCACCAAGCTTTGAAGTCTTATGAAATTTGGTCGCGCTGAGTATCTGCTTTGTCAGCAGTAAGGTTGTACCAGTCTATCTTTCTAGAGAAGTACATGACCAAGCCTAGAATGATAAATACGCCAATACTTCCGATCAATAGCGCCAAGTCTTCAAGTTGAATAATTACAAAAATGAAGATGTAAAGCATGCTCAAAAGCCCAGCTATGAATAAACTCATTTTTACAGACCTAAGAATAGCTCTTACATACATGCTGATCAGTAAAACAGTTGCCAAAGCCGAAAGCAAGAAGGCAGCATTGAAGGCGATGTGCTCTGAAAAAGCGATTAATAAAGTATAGAAAACCACTAACGCGATTCCGACTAAAATGTATTGAATTGGGTGAATACCAGCCGATTGGAAAATTTCAATGAAGAAAAACACCAAAAAGGTAAGTCCGATAAATAGCAGCGCATAATGAATCGTACGATGTGACTTCTGGTAGTTATCTACGGGTAATTTGAGGTCTACGCCAAACGAAGATTCGCGTAATTTATAAGAAGAACCTGTCCAGCTTTGTGGGTAATTTCTGTTGAGGTTCAAGACATTCCAATGTGCTTTAAAACCATTTTTGTCTGTCTTGTGCTCGTCTGGCAAGAAAGCGCCATCAAATTTAGGCGTTTGCCAATCAGACTTGAGCACCACATCTGTTTCCTTTCCTACAGGCGTAAAATAGAGTTGCTGGCTTCCTTTCAATTCGATATCAAAACTGAATCTGTAAAGGTGGTCATCGGTAGGTGAAATATTCACTTTCGCATTAATTCCTGAATAGAAAACATCAGAATTAGTCACACCAGGGTTGAAAGACACTTTTTGGCCATCCCAGTTTAATGAAATTTGTTTTTCAATCCCGCGAAGGTCATCAATTCCGGCATTTAAAACGGCTTCGTTGAATTTGAAAACGTGCCCCTTACTTTCGAGGTCTTTGAATTCTAATTTGGTAAATTCTCCACTGACATGCAGCACAGAGTTGTAAACAACGATGTCGAAAATGCCACGGTGTCTCTTATTCGGATTTACATTCGCTTGAATATTTAACTTACTCGGTAAAATGTGTAGCCTTTCGGTAATCTGGACTAAGGTTTCTTTTCCGGTTGCTTTATTGATTTCCTTGACATAACGCGTGTAAGGAATAGTTAAAACTGGGCCTTGAAGGGTTTGCTCGCCTCCCCATTTTTCACTGACTTCATCAATTGCCTCTTGCTGTGTTTGTTCGCGTTCGTAGATGATACTTTTGATCATGCCTGTTGGGATGAGTAAAAGCAAGGCGATCAACACAATGCCGCCAATTTTAAAATAAAGGTTGTTTTTGATTTTAGACATGCTCGTAAATTTTCGTACAAACGTAGTAGACGCAATTTTATTGAATCAGTTGCATAAATCATTGAAAATTAATGTTTTTAGCGACGTTCCATTTGCGCCTCAAGTTTTATCCGACACTAAGCACTTAATAACCGAATAATCAAGAAGCGCTTCCGCAACTTTGAAACTCAATATTTAAACTTTTCAATTATGAATGCACTAAAAAACAAAGTGAGTTTGATGGGTCGCCTAGGTGGTCAGCCCGAAGTTGTCAAATTTGAGTCTGGCCGTTTGTTAGCCAGATTTTCTTTAGCAACCCATGAAAATTTCAAGGACAAAAATGGCGAATGGCATGACTTCACACAATGGCACACCATCAATGCGTGGGGTAAAATTGCCGAAAAGGTAGGTGAGAAACTCGAAAAAGGCATGGAAGTCGTGATTGAAGGCAAGTTGGTCAATCAGCAATATGAAAACAAAGCTGGTGAAAAGCGCTTCGCAACAATCATCGAGTTGTATGACTTCATTATGGTTCAGCCTAAAAAACTAAGCAATGAGCAAGCCCGCACCGAAACTGCAGCCTGAAACCATTGACAACAATGCGCTCTTGCACATGAATCATGTCAATTTAATTGGCTACATGACCGCTCCTGCACAAACCGTTGAACTCCCTGATGGCAAGCACATCACCCGCTTCACGCTAGCCACCAAAGAGCAGTACCTCGACGCCGACGGCATCATGCGCAAGCGCAGTCAATGGCACCTTCTTTCTGCTTGGGGCCGCTGGACAAAAGTCCTCGAAACCTATGGCGCAAAAGGCGTTCATCTGGCCATCGAAGGCAAACTCGTTGGTCGCTTTTACCGCGCCGGCGGCCAGCGCCGCTTCGTCACCGAAGTCGAAATCAATGACCTCGTTGTACTACCCTAAACAAACCTACCAACCAAACGATCCAAAAGGCGGCCGCAGGCCGCCTTTTGTGTAGAATTTAAATTAAAAAACAGCACCAAATGCTAGATCATGGAACTAGAACTCATCAAAAACAGCATCCTCGACATTCGAGGAAAACGCGTCATTCTCGACTTTGAATTGGCGAAACTTTACGGTATTGAAACTAAGCGTTTAAAAGAATCAGTACGTAGAAATTTAAGACGATTTCCCGATGACTTTATGTTTGAGCTTTCTCAAGAAGAATGGTTCATCTTGAGGTCGCAATTTGCGTCCTCAAGTTGGGGCGGAAAAAGATATTCACCCTTCGCGTTCACGGAACAAGGTGTAGCAATGTTGTCAAGCGTATTAAATTCTGACAGAGCAATAGAAGTAAACATCTCCATCATGCGCGCCTTCGTCCTCATGCGCCAATGGACACTCGAATACCAAGATCTTCAAGACAAACTCTCCGAACTCGAGCAGCGCTTCGGCCAAAAGTTCACAGACATTGAGCAGGTACTCAACTACCTCATTCAAAAAGACCAGAATCAGGTACAGCAGGGTGGAAGGAAGAGAATTGGGTTTTGAACATGCATCTTGACATCACAAATTGTGATGCCAAGTTTGGTTGAAAAGACAAATCTCAAAAATCTTGAATAATAATCAATAATAAATTTCCTTTTAAGGAAACAAAAA
>JAURHO010000150.1 GCA_030833265.1 Crocinitomicaceae bacterium
CAAGGCAATTGCTTTTCGGTATTGATTCAAAGAAAGTTGACGCAAAGCATCAGGGCCAACTGAAATTTCACCAGAAATAGGGTCAAAATGTCTGGCTAATAAACTGCAGATTGTGGACTTACCACTTCCGGTTTGTCCGACAATAGCTAAGGTTTCTCCGGGTTTTACACTAAAGCTGATATCTTTCAGAACTGGGCTCTTTGCATCTTCATATTGAAAAGTTACGTGTTCAAAATGAATACCTTGATTGAGGTCAGGTACTTGGTTTTGGTCATCGGTGATTTTTGGTTTGGTATTTAAGAATTCATTGATGCGTTGTTGCGATGCAGCGGCGCGTTGAATAATTGATGAAATCCAACCTAAGCTTGCAAACGGCCAAGTGAGGTTTGTAACGTACATGATAAAGGCGACAATACCCCCAACGGTCATCTTTTTTTCAAAGGTGAGCAAGCCTCCGTAGTAAATGGCGATCATGGTGCTTAAACCGATAAGGAAAATAATGGTAGGGCTAAAAAAGGCATTGACCAAGACCAATCTCATGCTTTGTTTTTTGTAGCGCTCGGCTGAATCGGCTACTTTGTCGGCAACTTGTTGTTCGCGTTGATACGCTTTGATGATCCGAATGCCTGAAAATGATTCTTGAGCAAGTGTACTCAGGAAAGACTGCTCTTTTTGAACCTCCAAACTCATTTTGTTCATGGTGGAAGAAACCTTGTAAATCAAAATTGACATGATGGGCAGTGGAAGCAAAACAAAAAGGGTCAGGCTCGGCGAAATGGTGATCATTTTGGTAACGATCAGTATAAACGAAACCAATAAATTGATCGTGTACATGATTCCGGGCCCAGCATACATGCGCACCAAACCAACGTCTTCAGAAATGCGGTTCATGAGGTCACCGGTAGCATTCTTCTTATAAAAACTTTGGTCAAGCGCTTGGTATTTCAGGTAAATCTCGTTTTTGAGGTCGTATTCAATAAAGCGCGACATCACGATAATGGTCTGACGCATCAAGAATAAAAAGAAACCTTTGAGTAAGGAAATTCCCATGTAAACACCGCCGAGTTCTAGGGCAAGATAGAGGTAGTCAGATTGGGTTTGAAGACTTAAATGACTTTGAAAACGATCAATAGACTCACTGAAGTAGGCAGGGAGCTGAACACCAAAATAGTTGCTAATGACCGTGAAAATGATGCCAAGCAGAAAGCGCCATTTATACTTCTTAAAGTATTTGTTAATGTATCGAAGTGACTTCATGGTTTTTTTCTACTTTTGCCAAGCTATTTGACTTGCAAATTTACGTCAAATAAGAATTAGTGAACGAACTCATTTCAAAAACATGTCTGAATTGACAATCTCTCCGTTGGTAGATTCCTCTCTGAATCCCATCCTTCAACCCATGGCAGCCATGGGCCACGAACAAATTTTATTTTGTAACGACAAAGCAACAGGGTTAAAAGCAATCATTGCGGTACACAACACCGTACTCGGGCCAGCGCTTGGTGGTACCCGTATGTGGATGTATCAAAACGAGCAAGAAGCACTTACTGATGTTTTGCGCTTGTCTCGCGGTATGACCTATAAAAATGCCATTTCCAATTTGAACTTAGGTGGTGGAAAGGCAGTTATTATTGGCGATGCTAAATCCATGAAATCTGAAGCCTTATTCAGAAGATTCGGTCGTTTCGTAAATTCCTTAGCAGGTTCATATATCACTGCTGAAGATGTAGGTATTTCCCCGGAGGACATGGTACATGTCAGCAAAGAAACAAATTACGTAGTTGGTTTACCAGGGAAAAGTGGCGATCCTTCACCTGTAACTGCCTTTGGTGTTTACATGGGAATGAAAGCTGCTGCCAAACACCAATTTGGCTCGGATAGCTTGGCTGGTAAAAAAGTAGCTGTTCAAGGAATCGGACACGTTGGTGCTTACCTTGTTGGACATTTGGTTGCAGAAGGAGCCGACGTCACAATTACAGACATCAATCAAGAAGCCTTGCAAAAACTCAGCGCACAACACGGTGTAAAAGTGGTTGCACCTGAACTTATTTATAGTGTTGACATGGACATCTATGCACCTTGTGCACTCGGAGCAACGGTCAATGACGAAACTTTGAGCCAATTAAAATGTGCTGTCATTGCAGGTGCAGCAAATAATCAATTGAAGGAAGAAGCGAAACATGGTCAAATTTTGATGGAGCGCGGCATTATTTACGCTCCGGATTTTGCACTCAATGCAGGTGGTGTGATCAATTGTTTTTCTGAAGTGGAAGGTTTGTCTTTAGAATGGGCCAAGCAAAAAGCTGAAGAGATTTATACTACCATTGATGATATTTTAATTCGTTCTAAGCAAGAAGGCTTGCCAAGTTATCAAGTCGCAAACCGCATTGCAGAAGAACGCGTGCAGTCAAAAGGCAGTCTTAACCTTTAATTATGCTCAATAGAAGACACTTAAGAATCAAAGTACTTCAAGTGCTTTATGCCTTTTTTCAGAGTTCTGATTCAGACCGATCTAAAGCTGAAAAGGAGTTGCTACTTTCTGTTGAACGCATGTATGACATGTATTTATTTTTGATGCTCGCATTGCCAGAAATGAAGCGTGCAGCATTAAACAGACAAGCTGAACTCCAGAAAAAAATGCGTCCAACACCTGAAGAGCTGAACCCGAATACCAAGTGGGTCGATAACACTTTGGTGTTGGCAATTGAAAGCTCTAAAGAACTTTATAAAGTTTCAGAGGAGCGCAAAGTAAATTGGCTGGGTGCCGAAAATCAAGAGATTTTCAGAAAAATGCACCTGAATCTACTTGAATCGGAGGTGTACTTTGAGCACATGAATAATGGACAGCTCGGGGAAGATGAAGATCTTAATTTTGCCCTTCAGGTTTTCAAGCAAGAGGTTGCCAATTCAACCTTGATGCAGCACTTTTTTGACGAAAAATCAATTTATTGGGCCGATGACCTTGACTTATGCGCTTCAATGGCGATCAAAACCATGAAAGCTTGGAAGCCAGGATCTGCTTTTGAAATCATGCCGCTTTTTAAAGAAAATGATGACGAACGAGATTACATCTTGACCTTGTTGCACGAAACCATCAAGCGTGACCAAACGCATGAAAAGGACATACTCGCACTTGCTGAGAATTGGGAACTCGATCGCATTGCCAAAATGGATATGTTGCTTTTGAAAATGGGTTTAACTGAACTTCAAGCTTGCCCAAGTATCCCGACAAAAGTTACCCTTAACGAATACATCGAGATTTCGAAATTCTATAGTACGCCTAAGAGCAATGTCTTCATCAACGGAATATTAGATAAAGCCATTGAAAAACTGACCCAAGAAAAGCGCATTCAAAAAGTGGGTAGAGGTTTGTTAAACTAATTGTTAAAGAATTTACTATGAGCGCCATTCGTCTGTTTTCATTCACCAGTTTACTTTCAATTTTCTTACTGAGTTGTCGAGAAAATGAAATCATTGAGGTAGGGCAGCCCACTTCTATGGACATTCCGCAAAAAGTGTTTTACGCGGGCACAGTCATGAAAGGAGAGCGCATCAAGGCATCATTTAAAGTAATCAATACGGGTGCTTATCCGTTGGTTTTTGGTGAAGTTAAGCCTTCTTGTTCTTGCACGGTTGTTGGCAAACCAACTAAACCAGTGCAACCCGGAGATTTCACGATCATCAAAGCGGAAATCAATACCGATGAGTTACACACCAAGAACATTCACAAGGCAATTACCCTCATGACCAATACCGAGCCGAATATTACCATCTTGGAAATAAAGGGTCGAATAAAATAACTACATTTGTACGCAAATTAAAAACAAACTATGGGAGCTGGAGCAAATCAATTGGTCATGATCGTCTTAATGATAGGCGTATTTTATTTTTTCATGATCAGACCACAAATGAAAAAGCAAAAAGAGCTCAAAAAATTCCGTGAAGCGCTCAAGCCAGGTGACAAAGTGGTCACTATCGGTGGTATTCACGGTAAAATCCTAGAAATTTCAGATGCTACTGTACTTATTCAGTCGGAAGGCACCAAAATCAGACTAGACAAAGCAGCTATTTCTTCTTCTATGGAAGATACGCTGCAAGCGAAATAATAAATCTTTGGGGATGTAGCTCAGTTGGCTAGAGCGCTTGACTGGCAGTCAAGAGGTCGTCGGTTCGAGCCCGATCTTCTCCACAAAAAAGGACTCAAATTGAGTCCTTTTTTTTATAATCTATCTTTAAACGATTCAAAACCAAAATGTTTCAACTGTTTATATTGATCATTTACATCAATCATACCAATATCTGGTAAATTGACCCCATTAAATGTCGTTGTTTTAACCATGGTGTAATGAATCATATCTTCAAATATAATTTCATCACCTATTTT
>JAURHO010000151.1 GCA_030833265.1 Crocinitomicaceae bacterium
AAACCGGCGAACCGTTGTACTATAACAAGGCCAATTTGGTGAATCCTTACTTTATTGCGAGGACTGCATTTTTTTCAGAGAAGGATTAAAAGCTCTTATTAGCGCTTTGCTAAACAATCGATTTCTACTATTTTTCCTACCATACAAATACTTCCACCTGCTACTTCGTGGTATTTTACCCAAACTTTCATGCCGTCGGTTGGGGTAATATTGAAGTCATTCAGGTTCATGGGCTCTAGCACCTCACCCGATTGTAACTTAATAATTAAACCACAGCCATCAAGGCCTGTATAATCTATAATGGTAGCAGCCTTGGCATTCACACAAGATGTGCCATGACAAGAACTAAAAAGAAATAAAGCGGTAAAAGAAAAAAGTAGTGCTTTCATATGGTTTTTTGAATTCAAACGAAAATATGAACGATCTCGAGAGTTGAAATGCAAACTTTAATCATCTTTCAATGAAAGCAAAATTTAACTACGCCTTTTTCACAAACTCTGACTTCAGGCCCATGGCACCAAAGCCGTCAATTTTGCAATCAATGTTGTGATCGCCATCGTTGAGACGGATGTTTTTAACTTTGGTACCTGCTTTAATTACAGGTTTCGGCGCACCTTTTACAGGTAAATCTTTGACAACAACTACTGAATCGCCATTCTGCAAACGCGCACCGTTCGCGTCTAAAACAACCAACTCATCTGAAGCGGCAACATCGGCCAAATTCCATTCAAATGAGCACTCTGGGCATGTGTATTGTCCTTCTCCACTCTCGTATCCGTAGGGTGATTCACACGAGGGGCATTTTTGTAAATCTTCTGACATAATTTTGATTTGAGAGTAAAGGTACAATAATTAAGGCAGGCTACTGAATCTGTAACCAAAACGAACCGCCATGTTTTTCTACACCTGCCAAACTTGGATGGGCAAAAATCGGGGCAACAATTTCACTCAATTGAGGGTCCTCGGAAATGAAGAAATTTGGTAAGATGGTTTTGTATTTTTCTGGATTTGCCAATAAATACATCGCTAAACCATATTGTTCTGAATAAAAACGATCCGCCATAAATTGAGGATAATCATATGGTAAATAGATGTCATGAATATGCACTATAACACCTTTGGCTAATTTGGGAAGTACCTCTAAAAAGAAAACTGTAGCATCCGAGTTTGGTAAAATCCGGTGAGAATTATCAATGAACAAGATGTCATTTGCTTCTAATGAAAATAGAAAATCGAAATCAATATTTTCAAAAGGTTTGCGGATGATTTTATCGGCTAATTGATCAATTTCTGCTCTCGGTTGAGGATCAATTGAAATAATCTCGGTATTGTTCAAATCTTTAGCCGCTTGATACGCCACCTTCGTACTATTTCCAGAACCTACTTCGACATAACGCTTTGGTTGATACTGTTTGATCAATGTATAGATGGCAATCATATCTAAACCCGGCAAAAAATCATTGTTGTAGGCGGGCAGGCTTGGATTTGATTCGTCATTTTTCTTTTTCCAGGAAAAGAAAATCTCTTGATGTTTGAGCATTTCTTGAAGCAGGGACTGATACAAATCGCGCTCATTATTGATTATCTGATATAGCTCAGCATGAGGCGGTTTTCCATGGCCATAACGCGGTTGAAAATCAACTTTATACTCCATGTATAACTTCTGCCATTTCGACGAAAAGAAACGATATAAATTTTTGATTAATGACATTGTAATTCTGATGAGTGAATTTATCTTACTTCTTATAAAGCCTTTCGTACATGTCAATCCAATCCTGGGCAGACATTTTTCCCATGAGTTGACCGATGAGCTCGAATGGAATATGTTCGGGTTTTTTAAAGCGCATACAACTCTTGCCCATGTCAAGTTTCTGAGTGCTGTGTTTTGGGTATTCGGCTACAAACCAATCCAAAAGTTTTGGATCAGCATAGATACCCATATGATAAAAGTTGATCGAATTTTTTTGGGAAGCTATCCAAGCTAATGGTAGCGGCTCAGAAGGCTTGCAATGATAACCCGCCGGATAAAGCGAATGCGGTACAACATAGCCTAAATTTCCATAACTAAGACCTGGCTCCAGACCAGGTGCTAGGTGGTCAAGAATTATTTGATGCAGGCGCTGAAAGGCCTCTTTTCTTTCCTCTGAGATATTTTCTAAAATAGCAGCTACAGTTGCTCCGGTAGGTTTCATGTGTTGCGACTCAAGTTTAATGCTCACCTGCCTTTATTCCAGTACTTTGTCCGGTTTTGACAGCATGTGAAAGTATTCGAATTTTATATGTATTCTTCTCAAGTTGCACCCAGCCAAACCAATCCTCTCCATTTTTCTTCATTTTCAAACCAAAATAGGCAAGGCCATCAAAAGTGGTCGTAAAAGGCGCCTGCTGTACAAACAATAACAGCGCAGCACTGCTCCTCCACTGGTCTGTACTTCGGATACTATCGGAAAGGGCATATTTTCGGCTATCGATGAACATGCCCGTTGTAGCAATAAAAGCATTGGTATCGATGCCATTAATAATGATGGTTGAATTGTAGTTGGCACAAGGATAACTTGCGCTTACAAAATTGTAAAAAGATGTGCAAGTTATATTGAAATCAGCTGTGCCATCCCCATCTAGATCTAGGGTGCGCTGCGTCATGGAATCAGCAGGTTGAATAATCCAGCCGCAGCCAGAAGGATGTGCAATAATGGTGTCTACACATGTAAAGAACTCAGTATCGTTGAGCTCTTGATAGCTAATTTGTGGCTCAACATGAATTTTATCCTTGGTGCAGGCTTGAAGAATGAGAAAGAAACAAGCAACTAAAATTAATCTGGGCATGCGAAATTTTAAACATTTACACCAAATAAGGCACCGACTCCGGCAGATAAAGCCATAGCGATGGTTCCCCAAATGGTAATGCGGGTAATTGCTTTAACGATATTTGAACCACCCGTTTTTGCAGCCGTTGCCCCCAAAAGTACTAAGGATAAAATAGTAAACCCATAGAGCCAATATTCAATGCCCTTTAGAGGAGCAAACAAAATGACCAAAAGAGGTAAAACGCCGCCTACAGAAAACGCAGCACCAGAAGCCAAAGCCGCCTGGATAGGATTAGCTTGCGTAATTTCATTGATGCCCAGTTCATCTCTGACGTGAGCTGCAAGGGCATCATGCGCTGTTAGCTCAACAGCCACTTGCAAAGCGGTTTCTTTTTTCAAGCCGCGTTGCTCATAGATTTGAGCCAGGATTTGTAATTCTTCATCGGGCATTTCTGCCAATTCTTGCTTTTCTCTTTCGATATCAGCATGCTCTGTGTCCATCTGAGAACTCACTGAAACATATTCTCCGGCAGCCATTGAAAGTGCTCCGGCTACCAAGCCAGCAACCGTAGCTAAAACTACAGGTTCGCGTGTTGCGCTTGCTGTGGCAACACCAATTGCCAAACTTGAAATGGAAATTATGCCATCGTTGGCCCCTAAAACTGCTGCACGCAACCAATTACTTCTGTGAATATAGTGGCTGTCTAGATAGTTGTCAATATTAATGTTGCTCATAATCGATGATGAAAGTACAAATAAAGAGAAAAGTAACCTTAATTCAAGCCAAATTCAATGATTTCTTTAAGTACTTGTTGGTCTAAGTCCAGTAATTTTTTGAATTGGATGCAGTATCCTGTCACCTTTGCTTTTCCAACTCGATGCTCAAATTTTTCCTTCAATATTTCTCGGTCGGGCAAGTCTAAAAGATAAAGACTAAATCCTTTTGCGTTCGCACTCAAACCTAACTTATACATCTGCGCTTCCCTGCCATCAGCATATCGATGCAAATAAGAACCAAAACCTATACTCGGGTTGGTTACCACCTTTCCTTCCTTATTTTTTCCATCAAAAAAAGTAGGTTGCTGATTCGGGAATATTGTTTGAACCATCTGAAGTAATCCCTGCATATCTAGGCGTTGCGCATCGTTCAGAGAAGCGAGGTAGGTTGGGATCATTTACTCAATTTAAACTTCAAACCAAACTGAATTTCACTGCCACTTCCATTGACGCGCCTTTTTATAATTGCGCTTTGATTAGTGAGCAAATCAGTATAAAGTGTCTCTGACTCAAACATACTTTTGATGCCAAAATTATGGCGATAACTCATGGTCAAATAACAGCGGTTAAAAATCCTGAAATCTTTGGACAAACCTAAATAAAAGGTTCCGATGTATCTTGAAACGATTTCCGATTGTGTTTCTGCAGTAAACGCAAATGGCACATTGTTGAAGGAGCCAGATCCGCCTGAGCTCGATGGGTAATAAGTACCCAAATGTTGGGTATGGAATCCAGCACTAAAACCCGAATGCAAATTGATCAGGTTA
>JAURHO010000152.1 GCA_030833265.1 Crocinitomicaceae bacterium
GATTGTTTTGATTCCGTGGCGCGCTTGTCCAAAAAAAAAGACCCAAGAATGGGTCTTTTTAAGAAGTGAGGATATTTTAGTTTCTGTTACCTAGTAATCTGAGTAAGGACAAGAACAAATTAACAAATGTTAGATAGAGTTGAAAACCAGCAAATAAAGCCAATTTTTGACGCATGGTTCCGTCCATTTGTGCTTGGTAAGCCATGTTTTTAATCATTTGCATTTCATAGGCTACTAAGCCAGTAAAGATGAATACGCAAACCAAAGAAATCACGTAGTCAAAATCTTTGCTGCTCACAAACATATTGATTACGCTTGCGATGATGACGCCAAATAGCAACATGTAGAGCAAGCTTCCAAACTTGGTAAGGTCTGTTTTGGTGGTGTAGCCGAGAATGGCCATAAAGCCAAACGAGCCTGCGGTAAGCAAGAAAGTAGTGCCGAGCGTTGCAGTAGAGTAGGCCATGAATAAAACTGACAAACTCATGCCCAGTAAAACGGCGTAGGCTACAAATAAAACAAGGAGCGTCTGCATCGAAAATTTGTTGATGCCTCCTGCCATTGCAAAAGAAATGAGCAATGGAGAAAACAAGACAACATAAAAGAAAATAGAGACGCCGCCAGTTGCGGTTAAGAATAAAGAAGCCATGAGTGGTGCATTACTTCCGATAAAGTAAGAAACGACACCTGAAATGCTGAGTGCAGCAAACATGTAAGTGTAGACGCTTTTGATAAAACTTCTAGCGTAATCTTGGCTCAAGGAGCCTTCTTGTTGGTAGTTGAATTCTTCCATGGTTAATGAATTTTAGCTTGTACTAAATTAATAAATTCTCTTCTTGTTGCGTCGTTGTTCATAAAAAGTCCGGTGAAAGCACTGGTTGTGGTCACTGAATTTTGTTTTTGAACGCCACGCATTTGCATGCACATGTGCGCACACTCAATAACCACTGCAACTCCTTTTGGCGCAAGTGTTCTTTGAATGCAGTCTCTGATTTCAATTGTGAGTCTTTCTTGGACTTGTAGTCTTCTAGAATAAGCATCGACCACACGTGGAATTTTACTCAGACCAACGATTTTGCCGTCCGGGATGTAGGCAATGTGGGCTTTGCCAAAAAAAGGCAGCATATGGTGCTCACACATCGAATAGACCTCGATATCTTTCACCAAGACCATTTCTGAATATTCTTCGTGAAAAATTGCGGATTCAATGATGGCATCAGGGTCTTGGTCATAGCCGTTGGTCAAGAATTTCATGGCTTTGGCCACGCGTTCTGGGGTTTTTAAAAGCCCTTCACGAGCAGGGTTTTCACCAAGCTGTTCAATGACGCTTTTATAAAGATCCTGGAGTTTAGAATTTTCCAATTGAGGTGTTTTAAACTAACAAACGAGAATTACTTAGAAAGGTTCCTTTCCGCCGTAGTATTCTACATAGTTATTTTCTGTTTCGAGCAGTTTGATTTTAGCGAGCTCTCCGCCGTTTTCCAAAACGAGTGGTGCAAGGATATCCCAGATAGCGATAGCCATGTTTTCTGTAGAGGCCATAATGCCCTTTAAAAACGGAACATCTAGATTTAGATTTTTGTGGTCAAGGGCTTCGATGACATGAATTTTAACGAGCTGACTCAATAGCTTTAGGTTCATGATGAAACCAGTTTCTGGATCAGGTGTTCCTTTGACAGTTACCCAAAGTTCAAAGTTGTGGCCGTGCCAGTTGTGATTGGAACATTTGCCAAAAACCTCCCAGTTTTTTTCTTCTGACCATTCTTCACGCCATAGTTTATGAGCTGCGTTAAAGGTTTCGCGTCGGGTAATGTATGTTGTCTTCATGCTGTTAAATCTCTGCAAAGTTAGCTAAAATCAGGCATTTTGCGAGGCCATCGCGGTCAATTTCTGTAATTTGTATATCGACAATTTGGTTGACAAGTTCAGCAGCAAATGGCGTCTTGACTTTGACATAATTTTCAGTAAATCCGTAGAGGAAACCTTCGTTTTCTTCTTGCTCAAAAAGCACCTTTTTTGTTTTGCCAATTTGCGTTTGATAGAAGGCTTGCTTTTTGCGGTCCGATAACAAGTGCAATTGCTTGCTGCGCTCTCTTCTGACTTCCATTGGAACCTTTGTGCCGAGTTTCGGAGCACCCGTATTGGCGCGCTCGGAGTAAGTAAAGACGTGTAAGTACGAAATGTTGAGGTCTTTTAAAAAATGCATGGTTTCAAGGAAGTTCTCGTCGGTTTCGCCGGGGAAACCAACAATGACATCTACGCCAATACAAGCGTCCGGATTGATTGCTTTGATTTGCGCAATGCGGTTTGCAAAAAGTTCACTGCGGTATTTGCGGCGCATTTTTTCCAAGATTTCATCAGAGCCACTTTGCAACGGAATATGAAAGTGCGGTGCAAAACGGGTCGCGCTTGTGAGGCAGAAATCAATGATTTCATTGGAAAGCAGGTTGGGTTCTATGGAAGAAATTCTGAAACGATCAATGCCTTCAATCTTGTCGAGTGCCTTAGTGAGTTCAAAGAAATTTTCTTCGCCACCTTGTCCGAAGTCTCCGATATTGACACCTGTTAAAACAACTTCTTTGACTTCTGTAGCGGCAATTTTTTTGGCTTCAATTACGGTTTGGGCAATACTGGCATTTCTACTTTTTCCGCGTGCTAACGGAATGGTACAAAAGGTACAGAAGTAATCACAGCCATCTTGAACTTTTAAGAACGAGCGGGTGCGATCGCCATAAGAATGAGAGGGGATAAAATCGTGGGTATGCTTGATGTTGTCGTGAACAACAGTTGCTTTTTCAGCGACTAGCTGCTCGGGGTCGATGGAAAGATTTTGAGCTCTTTTGAGCTCGAGGTGCTCGAGGACATTGAATTTTTCATTGGCTCCTAAAACGAGGTCTACACCGGGCATTTGCGCAATTTCTTCGGGCTTCAGTTGGGCATAACACCCTAAAATGATCACCATAGATTCAGGCGATATTTTCTTGGCGCGTTTGACCAGTTGCTTGCATTTTTTGTCTGCGTTTTCTGTCACAGAACAAGTATTGATGACAAACACATCGGGGTGCTCCTCAAAATCAACTTTTGCAAAGCCGCCATCCTCGAACAATCTGCTAATAGTAGATGTTTCTGAGAAATTGAGTTTACAACCTAAAGTATAAAAAGCAACGCGTTGGTATTCATTCATCAGCGCAAAAGTACAAAATCCTTAAATTTGCATCAAAAATCAATGGCTATGAAATACGATATTGCGATTATTGGCGGAGGAATTGTGGGTGCTGCTACCTTTTACAAGCTTCAAAAGAAATTTCCTAACCTCAGTATCGTCCTTTTCGAAAAAGAAAAAGTATTAGCAGATCATCAAACTGGCAATAATTCTGGTGTGATTCACTCTGGTTTGTACTATAAGCCAGGTTCTTTGAAAGCGAGAAATTGTATTCAAGGACGCAAAGAGTTAGTAGCTTTTGCGAAAGAATACGGTATCGCGCACGATGTTTGCGGAAAAGTGGTGGTGGCAACCGATGAAAAAGAATTGCCACACATGGATAAAATTTTCAATACCGGCCTTGAAAACGGTATTGAAGGCATTGAAAAAATTAGTGCAGCGCAAGTCAACGAAATAGAGCCGCATGTCAAAAGTATTGGTGGGATTTGGGTACCAGTTACCGGAATCATAGATTTCAGGGGCGCTACAGAAAAAATGGCCGAGCTCGCTTTGGCAGCAAATCCACAAAGTGCCATGCACCTCGAATGTGAAGTTCAAGGCATTGAAAAAGGAGCGCAAACATCTCAGATCTTTACCAATAAAGGTAAGTTCGAAGCGCGCTATCTCGTTTTTTGTGCGGGTCTTCAGGCAGATCGCTTGGCGCGCAAAGATGGCGTTCATCTGAAAGAACAAGTCGTTGGTTTCCGAGGAGATTACTACGAATTGACGCCTGAAGCCAAACATAAAGTTAAAAACCTCATTTATCCGGTGCCTAATCCAGATTTCCCATTCCTGGGCGTGCACTTTACGCGCATGACCGATGGTGAAATAGAGTGTGGCCCAAATGCCGTCTTTACTTTCAAACGAGAAGGCTATGGCAAAACAGATTTCTCTTTACGAGACACCTATGATGCCCTTACCTATAAAGGTACTTGGAAACTGTTTTTCAATAATATGTCTTTCGGGATCAATGAATACCGTAGAGCATTTTCTAAAAAGTTATTCTTGAAAACCTTACAACGCATGATTCCGTCTTTGTTTATATTTTTGTGGCAGATACGGCAGAAATGTTCAGGGTTCCTGCCCTTAGTTATTTCACGATGCAATATAGAATCGTGGCCACAAATAGAAGTATTGAATACTC
>JAURHO010000015.1 GCA_030833265.1 Crocinitomicaceae bacterium
ATAACCCTTTTGCTGGCCATTATGAGTTAATGAAAATGCCACTGCGCCTACTCTTTCAAGCCCGGCTCCGCCATCACCTCCTAAAGAAAGTTCGTCGTCCCAATCATTTTGGTCTGCACGATACGAATACATTTTTCTCTTGTATTCAAATTCATCCATGCCGGTAAGTGCAAAGCCTTTGTTCTCAAGCACAAATGCGCAAGCCGCTGATTTTGGAGGGCCTTTTACCGTATCTTTTTGCAACCAATAATCTTGAGTGAAAGCGAGCTGCACCAATAAAAGCATGCCTATCAAAAGGCTTAATTTTTTGAGCCTCATATCTTCAAGATTTTTTTGGTGAATACTTGGCCATCTTTTGAAATAAATCGCAAAATATAAGTTCCTGACTTAAATTTATCGAGGTCTAGGTGGGTCGCTTGCAAGCTCAAATTTGCGTACTCTTCTTGCAAAATGCCCGTTATACTCCAAAGCTGAATTTTTTCAATTTGACCCGTAAGACCCTGAATTGTCAAGATTTCAGTTGCTGGATTTGGGAAAATAGAAAGATTGGTTTGTAATACTTCAAGCCCAGCGTAGTCACAAGGCGCATATTCATAAAAACTTGCTTTTTTACCACTGTATCCTTTACCCGTGCCTACATATGCTTTTTCACCAATCGTAAAAGCAATGGCACTTTTTCTTTCACTGCCTCCATAAGCCGCTCTTAGTGTCCATGTATCTGATTTGGGGTTATACTCAATGAGGTCGCCGAGCAGACCTCCGTTGTTGCCCAAGCAAACAAAGCCCCTGTCTTCAAGTGTAAACGTGCTCGCTGCACCGCGTTCATAGGCTGGAAAAGCGGCAATTGGCGTCCATTGATTTGAGCCTGGGTTATAGCAATAAATGTCCTTTTTGAAAATATTTTGGTCTATGCCCATCCCAACATAAGCTTTGGACCCCACCACAAATGAGCTCATTTGAAAACGCACGCCTCCCGGGAATGCCGCACGCTGAATCCATTGATCTGTGCTTGGTTTGTATTCCCAAAGTTGCGAACTGTAAGTGGCTGAGCCCGTTTTTCCACCGCAAATGTATCCTTTGCCTTCAACGGCAAAACCCGTTGAAAAATACACGCCGTTGCCGCCCATTCCCGGGAAATCAGCAATAGCCGTCCAGGCATTGGTCAGCGGATTGTAGCGCCAAAAATCTTTGAGCGTGATTCCCGCAGGTGCAGATACACTGTCCATTCCGGTGCCCACATAAGCGTAATTACCAATCACAAATGAAACGGCGTCGCGTCTTGCTGAGCCCGGTAAGTCTGCCCTTTGCGCCCATGAATCGGTACTTGGGTCATAGGCCCATAAATCTTTGTGAATAACCTCAGCCGTATCTTGACCACCAAATAAATAACCCTTATCCATCACAGAAAAACCTGTAGCACGCTCGCGTTTGCCCATAGCCACATCATTGCGCTTTGTCCAAACGTTGTATTGCGCTTGGAGCAAAAATGGAGCAAAAAATAGAATTAAACCGAATATCCTCATTGTTTAAATAGCATTTGTTGCTTTAATAGTTGATGTCCTTTGGAAATTTGCAGGAGATAGGGTCCTGCTGGTAACTGTGCAAAGTCAAATGTTTGATGATCAGAATGGAGGCTTGTATTTAAAATCATTTTTCCGTTGAGCTGAACCAAAGAAACATTTAAAGGATAGCTGCCTTGCGAACCATTTAAATTTATGGTTAGCTCATTTGAGAATGGATTCGGGTAGACCTTTAAATCCATCGTAATTTCATCGATGCCAATGGTGTTGTCAATCGGATTGAACTGCCAAAAATCATTGAGGTTTACACCGTTTGTGCCTGTTCCGAAATAGCCACGGTCATGAATTGCCCAAGCTACCGGGAATCGTCTGCTTGTTCCGGGAAAATCTATTTCTCGACGCCAAGTATTTGTGGCAGGATGAAAAGACCAAACTTGCTCCGTAACAATTGCTAATGCGCCTACATAACCAGAGCTAACATAACCGCGCTGCTGAATAGCGAAACCAGAACTACCGCCAGTTGAATTGCCAGGAAAACTGGCACGTTGTATCCATTGATCATGTAGAGGCTTGTATTCTAGTAATTGATTGCCGTATTTAATATAGCCGCTTCCTTCAATTACAAAAGAGCAGGTCCAGCTACCAAATGTGGCCGGCGGAGTTGCACACAAAGACCAGCTATCGGTATTTGGGTTGTACTTGGCCAGCTGATTTGCTTGGTAGACAAATCCTCTATTGTTAACCGTGAATCCTTGGCTATCGCCAGGATTAGGTAATATACAATTGGCAATTTGCGCCCAAGTGTTGTCCGCAGTATTGAATTTGTAGAACTGTGTACTCAGTGCAGAACCGCCACCAACAACTGGGCAATTATCAGCAATGAATGCAACCGCGCCATGAGTTGCAATGGGAAAATCTGCTTTTTGGGTCCAGGTGTCAGCGGCAGGATCATACTCCCACCAATCTTTGAAAGTAATATCTTGACCTGTGCCATTGATGTGCCCAAGCCCAATGTAGCCTCGGTGCGAAGTAGCGCAGCCCGTAGCGCGGTGTCGCCCTACACCACCCACACTTGCTTTCTGAATCCAGAATTGGGCCTGAAAAGGGAATTGCAACAAAAGCAAGCTCACTAAAATGATAGTCCTCATAGCTTTTGCCATTTTTGAATCTTACCCGTTTCTGTCTGCAAAAGTAGAAAGGTGCCAGGGGCTATATGCTCTAAATTTTGACCAGCACTTACAGCTGAATCAAACGATAACAGTAGTTTGCCATGAAGATCTGTTAACTGATATTTCCCCGTATCTGGCTTCACTTGGAGCTTTCCGCTACTTGGGTTTGGATAAAGTTGAAATGGCGCCTGAGTCAGTTCATCAAGACCAACATAAGTGGCGTCCATATGCAAAGTGTAATCACCTGTGAGTGAACCCCAGCCCTCAACAATAATGTAAAGCGGGCCTAAATTAGTTGGATCAAAAATTAGTTCAGAACTCGGCGCACACTGTGTTGCATCGTCGTTGTAAGCAATCACTTGCCCGTTCATGTCAACCACACTTAAAAAAGTATCAAAACTAGACTCACAAAGAGAAACACGGACAGAAGCTAATAATGGATTGGGTTCAAAATAATAGTAAATGTCGGCAGAAGGATAAACAAAGTTTTGGTTTGAATAACAGATCTCTGTTGATCGCGTATCTGTGTAAGGCAGCGTGCCAACTACGATTGCATCATTTTGGTCATCTCCAGGATAGCCAGTGCAATTTAGACCATTGGCAAGGGTGATGCCGAAATCTGTGACAGAGCCCCATTGATAGGTTCCACATGGATTCAAAGGCAAGGTGCCTGCTTCGCGTTGCATGACACGAAGGCGTGTGACACCATTGACAGCATTTGGAGGAACCGTAAAGCTCCAAACTTGGACCGGTGCAGGAGGTGTGCCTGCCCAAGTTCCTAAACTCTCGTAGGCGTCAAAGTTACCATTTTGATCGAAGTCTATCCAGGCTTCTCCGGCACCAGCATAGTTGCCGCCACAGGTGCCAAACTTCACTGAAATCGTGTAACTAGCTCCGGCATTGAGTGTGACATTGACATTTTGTGTGAGGTCTTGAAGCCCAATAATACCAGGGCAACCTGTATAATTTATGGCGCCTACTACGCCATTGAGCACCACACTTTCGACATTGGAGTCAACTGTGCTTGTGGGGCCAACGTTCGTGCAATATTGAGCAAAAAAGCGCCCACTAAAAAGTAGTAAAAGACTAAGGTAGAAGTGTTTCATGTAGTAAGTTGTCTTAGCAAGATACGGAATTCTTGCTTAACAAAAACTGAATACGGCCAGAAATTACTTGTTGTTCCAGTGTGTCATGGCCATGGCTAAGCCATCAAAGACGAAACTTTTTACAGCCTTACTAGCTGTATCGATACGCTCAGGTAAAGCTTTGTCTTCATCTGGTTTCCAGGTACCTAGTACATAATCGGCTTGTTTGCCTTTTCCGAAGTCTGCTCCTACTCCAAAACGCAAACGCGCATATTCTTGCGTTTTGAGTAAGGCCTGAATATCTTTTAAACCATTGTGTCCGCCATCACTGCCTTTGCCTTTCATCCTCAAAGTCCCAAAGGGTAAAGCGATGTCGTCGGTAACTACTAAGAGTTGTGAAACAGGAATTTTCTCGGCTTGCAGCCAATAATTAACGGCTTTACCAGATAGATTCATGTAAGTAATCGGCTTGATTAAGATCAGTTGTCTGCCCTTGAATTTAGCCTCCGCTCTGAATGCTGCTTTGTCGAGGGTAAACTGCACCCCGAGATCGGCCGCCAGTGCATCTAGCACCTTAAAGCCAATGTTGTGTCGGGTTTCAGCATATTCAGCACCCGGATTTCCGAGACCAACAATCAAAAATTTCATGCTACCAATTAGGACAAGAATTACACTTATCTTTTGATTTCAAATAAAATAATGCGCCAACTACGATATCGCGTTCGCCAAATAAGAACATTTGTTTGGCGTGTGAATCATAATCGTTCGGGCGGGTTTTTACTCTTATTTGATCGATGAAGCCGCCAGATACATTTGCGGCCACAAAAATGTGTCTGAAAAACTCAGCTCGGAGTCCGAGATGTCCTGAAACACCTAAACCCGAAATAGAGACCGTAGCGACATTTTTTTGACCTGCAAACGTAAAATCATTAAACGATAGGATTGGGCCTCCTCCCACACCCATCATGGTGGTTAAGGCGAAACGACCTTTTTCTGTCTGATAGACTTTGAAAACATTGGTGAGCTGAAAATTGATGTAATTCAAGCCGTTTGTGTTTTCATAATGAAAAGTAGTTTCTTCTGTTGTGACAGAATCACCGCTGTAGGTTCCTGACCAGCCGGTTACAGGGTCAATACCGGGATTTATTGTGCCACTGAGCAAATAAGTGGGTCCGTGTTGCATCACGTACTTCATGTGCTCATACCCAAAAGAAATTGCCCAATTTCTTTTAAAGTTGTAGCCAATTCTGACATCAAATTGAGGCACCGTGAACATTTTTGGGTCAATGTACTCTGAAAAATTTCTAGATGGTCTATCAGTAGCTTGAACGCCTTGCAAACGAAAATCGTATCCAGGGCCAATGAATCGGATGGTGCTCGGAGTATAAATACTGCGGTTATAACCCCAATAAAAAAAGAGTGTGCCCGGGCCCGTCGATTTTTTTGACGGTGTATATTGAGCAGCAGCTTGTGCCACTATAAAAAAACTCAGCAGTGCGACTATTAACTTTTTCATCTGGTAATGATTTTAACCCATTCTTCCTGGGACAATATTTTCTCTAAACGATAATGTACAGATTGATCCGCGTTGTACCATTCTATGAGCCCAACACTTTCGGCGAAAATACTGGTTCTTAATCCAATTTGCTCCGCTTCTTTTCGGGTGTAAGGATTTAAGGTGGTTGCTCTAATTTTATCTGTAAAGTAAAGGCATTTTGTCTTTTTGCCCATCAATTGGGCGCTTTTGGTCAATTTATATTTCCTAAAGACTTCATAAAGAATGAGTGTAGAATCGGTGAGCCCACTGAATTTAGAGGCAAACCATGTTTCTTTTTTGAGGTCAAACGGGAAAAGTTGATTTTTGTAAAGTAGCGCTTTCTCTTTGTTCTGATTGCGATTCACCACCATTTGATCTTGAACGCTTAAAGAATCGATGTTGTAATTGATGGCTTCACGCAAACGGCCGTCGCCTTCATAAACCTCAACAATCAAGTGGGGCCCAGCAGCATCTTCAACCGTATAAATGCGGTGAAATTCTTCTTCTAAACCCTTTGCCGCATCGCGATAAAGATAAATTTTAGGCAGCGTGTCTAATGGATAGAAAAAAGCTGCTTGTGGGTTCAGGCTAGTATAGGTGGCTTCTGAATCTTCATTGTTTTTTACCAACACGCCAATAATTGTAGCGCCCAATACTAAACCTAAAATCCAAAGCCACTTTTTCATTTTGACATCTTTAAAAACGCGACTTCTTGCTCCGTTAGGTGACGGTAGTATCCACGTGGAAGGTCTTTTTTTGTGAGGCCAGCAAACATGACGCGATCAAGCTTAATTACCTGATAACCGAGTGCCTCAAGGAGTCTTTTGACAACCTGACTTTTTCCGGATCTGATTTCTATGCCGATTTCATGATTGGTGGCGCCCTCGACATAGCTTGCTTCTTCTGCGCGCGTGCGGCCATCTTCTAGGTCTACGCCACGCATTAGTTTTTCGAGGTCTTCACGCGAAACGGGTTTGTTGACTTCGACATGATAGAGCTTGCGTGCTTGGTAACGTGGGTGATTGAGTTTTTTGAAAAGGTCTCCGTCATTTGTAAATAACAAAAGGCCTGTGCTTTCGCGCTCGAGTTTGCCCACCGGATAAATCACTTCACGACATGCTTTTTTCACGAGCATCATGACCGTTTTGCGGCCACGCGGATCTTCGATAGTGGTGATGTAGCCTTTTGGCTTGTTGAGTAAAACGTAACGCTTGGTTTCAGCATTGATAGTCTCGCCATCGTACTGAACAACGTCGGTCTGTTTGATTTTATAGCCCAATTCAGTAATGATTTGGCCATTTACCGAAACCACACCAGTTTGAATCAGGACATCTGCTTCTCTTCTTGAGCAAACACCTGCATTGGCCAAGTATTTATTGAGACGCACCGCATCTTCATTGAAGGTAGGAAGTGGATCTCCTTTCTTCATTTTGATTTTGTAGTCGATGTATTTGCGTTTGTCGCGGGCCGTAACTTTAGCCCCTTCTTTTCCACCTTGTGCTTTGGTTCTTGAACCAGCTTTTACGGGGCTCTTTTTAGGGCTTTGCGCACTTGATGAACGCTTCGTACCTGTTGATTTTGGTTGTCTCATTTGAGTACAAAGATAGACAAAAACGACGAGTGTCTTAGCGCTCCTGCAACAGGAGCTCGATGTCATTGATGAGGTCCGTTACTTCTTTAGGATTAGTGCCATCGTAATATCCCCTGATTCTTAATTGCGGATCGATTAAAACAAAGTTATTCGTGTGAATGAAATCGCTGCCGGCATCACCTAAATTTTGGGCTTCGGCTGGCTTTAAAACAAAGAAGGATTTTCTAGCCAATGCATATAAAGCTGCCTTTTCACCAGTTAAAAAATGCCACTGCCCCTCTTTTGCATAGTGGGCGCTTGCGTAGCGCTTCATTTGTGCAACAGTATCAACTTCCGGATCCACAGTGAAGCTGAAAATCCCTACTTTGTTGTTTGCAATAAATTTCTTCTGAACGCGCTGCATTTGCGAATTCATGATGGGGCAAATGCTTTTGCAAGTCGTAAAAAAATACTCCACAACACTCACCTTGCCTTTCATGTCAGCCTCGGTGATGAATTTTCCATCTTGGTTCTGAAAACGAAATGCACCGATTCTGTGGCCCATTCCGATGCGCAGCATTTCAGGGTCAACCATTTCCTCTTGTACATCTATCGGATTGATAACGGGCAGGATCTTGGCTTGGCTTTCTCCATTGAGAAAATAATAACCAATCGGGACCAAAATCATAAATAATATGCCTAAAAAAAGAATGCGCTTCATGATGCAAATTTAGGTATTCAAGAGCTTTGAAACAGTGACTTTAATCAATTCTTGACGCCGCGTGAGGTCACCTTTCAAAATGGTGAAAGGTCTATTAAAAGCAACGAGTTCTTGTTGGTACATTTCAAAAAGGCGGTCGCGGTCTGAGGGGTTTTCACGCAGGGGGTCTGGCTCCCAAGGAATGTCAGGCGCACACAGAAAGTAGTGGTCAAATAGCTGTTCGTTCAACGCTTGAAGAATTTGCTGGTCCACGCGTTGGTATTTTTCCGAAGACCAAATTTGAAAAACATGCATTTCTGTATCTGCCACCAAAGCGCCTGATGGCCAACTTTCAAGCTGACCTTTGGCCATTTGGAGGAGGTCAAATTCATCGTAGGTAGGCGTTTTTTCTAGATATGTCCTTGCATATTCAGTTGCAAGCGGCAGGTCAAAAAAAGCCGCAGACCAAGTAGCTAAGGTTGTTTTTCCGCAAGATTCAGGACCCGTAAATGCTATGCGGATAGCGCCTTTTTCCATTTTCTGAGTCCGTTAAAAGCTAAAATAAGATAACCAAAATACAAGAAGCTGCTGTACCACCAATGTTCTAGCGCAAACCAGATGGTGCCCGTAATATTGATGGCTATCCAGATATACCAGTTTTCCAGCACTTTTCTAGTGGTCAACCATGTTGCAAGTAAGGAAAAAACAAAGAATTGCGCGTCGAGAATTTCTACTTTGGCGTAAGGTATCCATATAGTGGGATCAAGAACTTTAATCTTTAAATACATGACAAATTCAAGAAAGACAAAACCAGCAATTATACTAAGAAATACCCATTTCCAGATGGCTTTCCCCAACGCATGAACAGGCATTTCTTTTTGGGTTTTAGACCAAGTAATCAGGCCATAAAAACCCAAAATGATGTAGGAGATTTGTTGGCTAAATAAGCCCCAGGTTCCATTCCTATAAAAGAAGAAGGCATAAAATGTGGCGCTAAAAATACCGAAAATCCAACCACTCGATTTTTCTTTTGCGATAAACAGCACATAGATAAAGCCGAGCAGCGCAGCGATGAATTCGATTATGGGTGTTAAAAAGTCAAATCCTACCATGTTTATCGAATCACGACGACTTTAGCAACTTTGTGATCCCCGCCTTGAACATTCATCGCGGTCCAGAAAAAATAAACGCCTGTAGGTACTTTCTCGCCGTTAGCATTGAGGCCATGCCAGGTTGCTGTGCCTCCGTTTGAAGTTGTTTTATACACCACATTTCCTGCGGCGTCTGTGACTTTGACGTCTGAGTTATAGCGGATACCTTGGAGTGTAATTGGACCGTTGTAATCTGGGCGCACCGGATTTGGGAAAACAGTCATTTGCTCATAGGTAGGGTCTTCATAAGAGGCATCGATACGTACAGAAATTAGTCCGAGATCTGTTACAATATATAGTTCGCCTGTTTCTTGATTCAGTTCGATATCATAAATTGTGTTTGAAACAATGGGTGAATTATCGGTATTGTATTGTCGGATAATTTCAGTGCCGTCCGGGCTCAATAGAATTAAACCTGCATTAGCTGTTGCCATCCATTTTCGGTTGCCACCATCGACCTCGATATCCGTGATGTTTGCCTCGCCCAAAACATATTCGGTATTACCTTCAAATGGAACTTTTATGCGTTGGGCATCATAGTCTCCAGGGTTAGCTCCGAAAGCAGCGTTTGCATTGTAAAGAACCGCGAATCCGGCCTCAGTTCCAATCCAGAGTTCACCATCAAAATCAGCAGCAAGTGCGGTAATTTTATTGGATGGCAAATTGCCAAGTAATTCTCCGGTTGATAAATTTACGTATTGATCGTCTGAGGGGTCATCGAGGGTTCCATTATGGTTAAATCCTGCTAATCCGTTTGAGTAGGTCCCCATCCAAATATGATCTTGAAAGTCAATTTCTAATTTGGTGGTCATTTTATTCGATGGCCCAGCACCCGTATAAAAACTTAGCCAAGAACCATCTTTTTGCAGCACTTTTAAAGGACGATCTGTGTAGCCATTCAGACACCAAAGGTTTCCACGCTCGTCGTATTTGACAGAAGAAACCAAAGACCAACCATTGCCAATAGAAACTGGCTCGAGTGGTGAATTGCTTTGGTCAAAAACAAGGGTGTCAGATTCTGAAAGCACCGTGAGTGGCTTAAAAGAATAGGTGCTACTGGCTACTTGCTTGGGATTTTTCGGGTTGACTGCAATACTGATGAAATCCCACATTTTGCTTTCATCCCAACTGGTCACTTTCGGGACATTATGTGACCGCCACTGCCCCTCTTCCAAAATATGAATGCCATTTCTCGTAAAAGCGGGGGCAATTTCTGCCTCTAGCCTTCCTGAACTCACGGCTAAAACGCCCTTCTGCCAATCCATTGAATAGACAAATCGATTGGCCAAGCCTTCAATCGGGTAGCGTTTGCAAGCATATTCGTTGATGTGCTCTTGAAGGCCCCAAGCTTGATCAGCACCCCAAAAAGCATTATTTAAATAACAGATTCTTGACGTATTCAACCAACGATCAAGCAAATTAGAAGAATAGGCCGTTTGCCACTGGGCTTGAGCGTTATAGAGCATAAAGCCGCCATCGGTACAAATCGCCATTTGATTACCAAGTGCTTGGATAGAATAGATTTCAATTGTGAATGGCTGATCTGTAACTAATTGTAATTGGTCATTGACTAGCCTAAAAACGCTGTCTTGACCGTAAACATCATTTTTACGCAGCACCCAAAATTGTTGACCAATTTGCTGCAACTCAGCGTATTTGTTGGTGGGTTGATACGGGAAACGAAGATCGCGGTCCCATTGAGAGAAGTCGGGTAAAGCAGGGTTGCTGCGCAAGCCCTTCAGCATCTGACTTGGCGTAAGGGCAAATATGGAGTCGGCGCTGATGGCTACGTCCATTATGGGTTCTAGGCCATTTGTCGGGTAAAAAGTATCTTTAATTTCGTCTTTGGCCGCATCAATTAAAACAATAGAAAAATCATTGGCCGCATAAACATAAGCGCCGTTTCGCTCGAAGTGATTAATGCGTTTTGAGTTGGCAATATTGGCCAATTTAATGGCGGGAATATTGGTGATGGTGCCATTTTGCCATTTGTCGATGTTGCCATTGGTGTAGCCAATATAAACAGCATCTTGAACGTCGTCATGGTAAATACAAGAAATGAAAACGTCTGAAAGACCGTTCAGAGAAGTCTTGAGCTCGCCTTCTTCCGTGCTCGGGTTGTAAATGTAGAGGCCATTCTCTAGGGCCGTAAAAACGCGTGTTCCATCGGAAACGATGTCGATGGCTTTGGAACTCGACACATGGAATTTCCAAGACTCCATGGGGATTTGAGCGTTTGCCTGCCAAGAAATGAGCAAGAGCATTCCAGTGTAAAAGAACTGATGTAGCAAGTTTTTAGTCATGGATGCTGTTTGCTTTAATGATGTAGGTTGGGCGCTGCTTGCTCTGTACAAAGAGCTTGCCAAGATAGATCCCCGCAATACCAATTAATATCATTTGAATGCCACCTATGAAAAGAACAGAAGCAATGAGGGAAGTCCAGCCGGTGATGGCTTCAGAAGTGAACAAAGCCAAATAAACAGCATAGCAACCGTACAGGAAGGCCAAACATGCAAAGAATAAGCCTAAATAAATAGATAAATAAAGCGGTTTGGCACTCGAAGACGTGATGCCGTTAATCGCAAACTGAAACATTTTAGAAAATGAATATTTCGTTTGACCACTATGGCGTTTCGCCGGAATGTAGTCTATTCCGACCTGCTTGAAACCAAGCGTTGGAATGAGGCCGCGTAAAAATAAATCAGCTTCTTTGAAAGCTTTTATGGCATTAACAACTTTGCGATCCATGAGGCGAAAATCGGCGGTGCCCTCTTCGATAGGTACCTCAGCAAGCCGATTGGCCAACCAATAAAAAAGCTTAGCGCTTTTGCGCTTGAAAAAGCCAATGCTTTGTTGATCCTGACGACGCGTGTAAACAAGTTCGGCGCCATTTTTCCAGAGTGCATACATCTCGGCGATAAGCTCCGGTGGATGCTGGAGGTCAGCGTCAAGGCTAACAACCGCAGCACCTCGGGCGTGATCAAGGCCAGCTTTTAAAGCATATTGGTGGCCGAAATTTTTGCTGAACTGAAGGTACTGGACCTGCTTGTTTTCGGAGCGGGCTTGTTTGATGTTTTCCAAGGATTGGTCAGTGCTACCGTCATCGATAAAAATATATTCGTAAGCGGTGCAGCCCATACTGGACATGGTTTGCTCTAACCTTTGGATCAATAATGCAATGTTTCCTTCCTCGTTGTAGGTCGGAATAATCACAGAAAGTTCGATATGGTCAGGCTTGTGTTCCATGTAAAGCGAAATTAAGCAATAATCTGTTCTTTACCTCAGGTTCTGAGCCTAAGTTCGGGCTAATTCCGCCTCCTTTCCTTATATTTGCCTAAATTCTGCATTATGTCAGCAAATGAACGTATATCCACAGACAAAGCTCCCAAACCAGTAGGCCTTTATCCGCATGCGCGTCGTGTGGGTAACCTTTTGTTTTTGTCGGGTGTGGGCCCAAGAGTAGCCGGCTCAGATGCCAACGACTCTTCTGTGCCTGGTCTTAAACTTGATCACAACGGAAACTTCATCACCTTTGATTTCGAAGCACAGTGTCGCAGCGTCTTTGAAAATGTAAGGGCTATTCTCGAGGCTTCTGGCTCCTCTTGGGATCAACTCATTGATGTCACTGTCTTTTTGGTCAATATGAAACGTGATTTTCATTCATACAACCGACTTTATGCAGAGTATTTCAAAGACAACCTTCCTTGCCGAACCACTGTAGAAATTTCTTCTTTACCTACGCCTATTGCCATCGAACTCAAATGTATTGCCACTATTGAATCTTAAAACATGAGCGCATTTATTATCCGAATTATTCTTGCTGTAGTAGCCACCTTCTTTAATGTTTATCTGTTTGTTTCAGGTCATTGGGGTTGGGGTATTACTTTTATTTTCATCACGACCCTAATCATCCTTTCTTTCTTCAGAAATGAAAACATGATTTTAGCGCTCAACCAAATGCGTGTGGGCAATCAAGATAAGGCGAAGGCCTATATCAATAAAATTACCCACCCACAGTTTTTGCCGCGCAAGCAGCACGCCTATGTGTTGTACCTCAGAGCAGTGCTTGGTGCCCAAGAATTGGGTTTTAATAACGCCGAACAATTGTTGCGCAAAGCTATGGGCCTTGGTCTCAGAACCAACGAAGACAACGCTGTTGCACGCATGCACCTTGCCGGTATCTGCGCACAAACAGGACGTCGTCAGGAAGCTTTGACACTTTTAGCTGAAGCCAAAAAACACGACAAAAACGGCATGCTCCGCGATCAAATCAAAATGTTACAACAACAATTGCAAGCAGCGCCATCTAAAAATCAAATGCGCATGGCCCAAATGATGGGTGGACGTAAGAAAACGCCAAAAATGCGCTAATATGTCAGATAAAAAGCGCACCGTTGCGCCTTCATGGCCCGACTACCAACTGCTTGATGCAGGAGGTGGCAAAAAACTAGAGCGCTGGGGCAACGTTATTACCATTCGCCCAGATATTCAAGCTTATTTTCATTCCGGAAAGCCCTTCACCGAGTGGCGCAGTATGGCCCACTGGGAATTTGTAGAAGTCCCCGGCAAAAATGGTCGTTGGAAAGCACTCAAAACCGATGCGCCTACAGAATGGGTCATTAGTTTTGGCCGGCTCAAATTTGTGCTCGGGACCTCCACCTTTAAACACGTTGGCCTCTTCCCAGAACAAGCCATCAACTGGAACCACCTAGACAAATACGTCAAATCCGAGGACAAATTTTTAAACCTCTTTGCTTACACCGGGGCAGCTAGCTGCATGGCAAGGCTCAAAGGCGCAGATACTTTTCATATCGATTCGTCGAAGTCCATTTTAAATTGGGCAAAACTCAATATGGACGAAAGTCGTTTGCTGAATATCCATTGGGTACTCGAGGACGCGCTCAAATTTGCTGAAAGAGAAGCGAGGCGTGGCAAAAAATATGACTACATCTTGATGGACCCACCTGCCTGGGGAAATGGTGTTAAAGGAGAAAAATGGAAGCTCGAAGACAAAATAGATCAGCTTTTTGCTGCCTGCGCCGAAATTCTTGAACCAAGTGGTCGCCTCACGCTGAATACCTATTCGCCTTCAATTGAAGCCAACTTGCTCACCGAATTAGCAGAAATGTACTTTCCTGGAAGAAATGTTGAACAGTCTGAACTTTACCTTGAAAGCCAAACCGAGAAGTCTTTGTATTGCGGTGAATTAGTACGCATTCATCCGCAAGACCTAGAGTAAATCATTGGCCAAATTTGCCAATTCCGAACGCTCTCCTTTTTCGAGTCTCACATTTGCAAACAACGGCTGTCCTTGAAGTCGGTCAATTAAGTAGGCCAAGCCATTACTGTTTTCATCCAAATAGGGCGTGTCAATCTGATGCACGTCTCCGGTAAATACAATTTTAGTATTCTCCCCCGCCCTTGTAATGATGGTTTTAACCTCATGTGGCGTTAAATTCTGGGCCTCATCAATGATAAACATAATGTTACTCAGGCTTCGACCTCTGATAAATGCCAAAGGTGTAATAACAATGCGTTTGGTTTGCTCCATTTCTAAAATGGCCTTGTATTTCTTCTCATTTTCGCCAAACTGAGACTTGATAAACTTGAGGTTATCCCAGAGTGGTTCCATGTATGGGCCAATTTTATCATCGGCATCGCCAGGTAAAAAACCGATCTCTTTATTAGAAAGTGGCACCAAAGGTCTGGCTAAAATAACCTGATTGAACTTTTTGTTTTGTTCCAAAGCAGAGGCAAGTGCCAAGAGTGTTTTTCCGGTACCCGCAACACCTTGCATCGCGACAAGTTTTACATCCGGATTAAGTAAGGCGTGAAAAGCAAATGCCTGCTCTGCATTTTTAGGCTTGATGCCATAAACAAATTCTTTTTCGATGCGCTCGATGCAATCAGTATGATGGTTGTAGAATGCCAATGATGACGTTTTGCCATTTTTTAAGATGTAGTAACCATTGGTAACTTTTTTGGCGCCTAATAAACCATTTTCTTCAATACTGCCTCTAGTAAAAATTTCGCGAATGACTTCTGAATCAATGCCATCAATGCCATATTTACCAGCCGTTTCTATCTCTTGCGCATTAACTTTGCCTGTTTCATAATCTTCGGCAACCACACCAAGCGCCTTAGCTTTAATGCGCAAATTGATGTCTTTGGTAACTAAAACAACCGTTCGTTTAGGTTCGGCCTCCATCAAATTCAAAGCCGCATTGATGATTTTGTGGTCATTTTTGCCCATGGCATAAACCTTCTCAGCATTTATTCCAGAAGGCTGCTCATCCATTACTACTTTGAATTTACCTAGTGTTTTACCTAGCGAAATCCATTCTTGCAACGAACCGCTTCCTGAAAGTTTGTCGATAAAGCGAATGACTTCCCTGGCTGAAAAATTCTTGGTGTCGTTTCCAATTTTGAACTTATCGAGCTCTTCAAGGACTGTTATCGGAATAGCAACGTAATGTTCTTTAAAATTGACAATTGCATCGAAGTCGTGTAGCAAGACAGAGGTGTCAAGCACAAAGATTTTTTCCTTTTTTCGCATCCGCTTTTTTGTTTGAATATACTTTTTTTTCTTTTTGAAAAACAAGTTGCGGTGAAATTAAAAAGGCAGTATGTTGTGAATGTTAGCTTTTGGTTAACAAGGGTTTAAGTGCTTGTTTAAGATCTGGGTATTTGAAGGAAAAGCCCGTCTGTATTAATTTTTGATTGCTCGCTTTGAGGTTTGTTAATACAAGAAAAGCGCGCTCACCAAGCAATAATTTTAAAGCAAAAGCAGGCACTTTAGGTGCCCATAATGGTTTGTGTAGCAGTTGTGCAATCGTTTTAGTTAGATCCGAGTTACTGTTGTTGGCGGCGAGTGCATTGTAAGTGCCTTCAAGTTGTTTTTCAAAAGAAAATATCATCAGCTCGCAAAGATCATCGATATGGATCCAGGGGCTCATTTGTTCCCCTGAACCAATTGCAGAACCAATGCCCATTGCAATTGGACGCTTCATGGCCGCCAACGCGCCACCCTGCGGCGTCAGCACCATGGCGATGCGCAATACCGAACCCTTGACTTGTTTCAAAATTTCCTGATGGGCCTTTTCCCATGCTTGCACAACCGTTGATAAAAAATCAGGGCCGTAAGGAGCACTTTCATGATATACAACACCGGGCTCAGCCGCATAACAATTGACACCTGAAGCACCAATGTAATAATTCAGTGCTGGTAATTTGTCTAGTATGGAGGCCAAGAACACAGCGGGTTCTACCCTTGATTTTATAAGTGCCGCCTTGCGTGACGCTGTCCAACGTGCGGCTCCAATATTTTCTCCACACAAATTAATAATACACTGAACAGCGGCTAACTTTTCAAGGTCTATTTTGCCATTACTTGGATCCCAAAAGACTTCATGGTTGGCCTTAGGTCGACGAGTCAGGACCAAAACGGTATAGCCTTTCTTTTCAAAAAGCTGTTTGAGGCGTTGGCCAATAAGACCAGTCCCTCCGGCAATGAGTACCGTTGCGGCTTGATTTACTTGCAAGTTCCCTTCAGTTCCTGAATGGCGTTGTCCTTGCTCTGTTGGATGCTCTGACACAATTTCTCTTTTGTGGCCAATGCCTTTTTAAGCGCTAAAGTATCTTGATGAGTGGCTCCACCTGACCAAATAATTGCACTTAAATCGTTGACTTTATTGGCTTGTTCTAAACAAGAACAATAAGCCTGATTATCTTGTTCACAAGCACTGCATATTACAAGTAAAAATCCTGTGAGTAGGAATATGTATTTTTGACGTATCATCAAACAAAATTACAAATATTACGTATAGAGCTCCGATGCTAAAAATTATCTTGGTCTTTATTTTGATTTCATTCAGCCTAAGTGCTCAAGGTCAAGATTGTGTTTCTATTTTCAAACCAAAGAAACAATTGGTAGCCTCCACTTATTTGTGCGTTGACGCTATGCAGGCCGATCTTCTGCAATTACACAAACACATTCTACAAACGCACCCGAATCCGACCTACTACACCTCAACCTCAGCGCTCATTGAGTCCTTTGAAGTTGCGAAAAAAGCCTGTGAAAAACCACTCACCATGTTTGATTTCATGTTGGTGGTCAATACCTATCTGAATTCTTTGAAAGATTCGCACACCGGACTCAACCCAAAGGACTTTCTTTACCAAGTCAATGCGCGTAGAAAAGTACTGCCTTTTTTCGTGACAAAAATTGACGGTAAGTTTTTCATTTACGGAGGACATTCCGATAGCTTAAAAGCGGCCGACGAATTATTAGCCGTAGACCAGTACCCCATTCAAACGCTTTATGACCTAGCGCATGGGCTCAGTATGTGCGAAGGCGCTGCAAAAGAGGCGCAAGAAGAAGTTGCTTTGGATTATATCGGTGTAGTCTATAACCTGCTTCAAATGAGTTTAAAAGCTCCTAAAGCCGCAGCGTTTAAGGTTGTGAAGTCAAATGGAGATACCGTGCTTTCAACTATACCATATGTGGCCACTTGGAAATATTTTTTGGAGAGCTTGGGCGGGCAAGCAGAAGACGAAATAAGCTTTTATTTTGATGAAAAAAATCGTGGTGTATTAACGCTATCATCTTTTCAACCGCTCTCATTGCCCTTCTTTGAAAAGAAAGTAGATGAGTTTTTTGCAGAAGTAGAAAACCGAAAATGTGAAAACATCTATATTGATTTACGAGACAACCTTGGTGGTTTGCTTCGAGCAGAAGAGTATTTATTCAGTTATATCAATGTCAAAGGGGTTGCTGTTCAAACCAATTACTTATATAAAAGAAGTAACTATGACCGCTTTGCTTTATTGAGCCCTTTGCAGCAAATGCAGTTTGTCAATAGGGCTAAAAATGTGTATCCAAACGGGCTCATTTCAAAAGAATACGATTTCTACAAGATGCCGAAAGGTACCTCGCACACCATTCTGTACGATTATGTGCCAACCAATCAACGCAATTATACCTACAAAGGCAAATGTTCGCTCGTTTTAAATGGCAATTCGATGTCGGCATCCGTGTTATTTGCAGCTTGGTTTAAACACATCGATCGCGGAGAAATAATAGGGTCAACTTGTATGGGTGGCATGGGTGGCACCTTCGGAAATCCGGCGGCACTAACGCTCACGCATTCTCAAATTAGTGTCATTGTATCCACTTTAAAATTCACCCCGCTACATATCAAAGAAAAAGTTTTGCAGCCCATTAGTCCTGATATCTGGCTAAATATGAGTAAACAAGACTTGATAGATCGGATAGATCCATTTGAGCGCTATTTGCAAAATCTGAATTAAAGAAAGAATAGTAAGGTTACAATAGCGTAGCGAACAAACTTTCCAACCGTAATTAAAATAAAGGTTGGCAGCCAGGGTGCCCTAAAAAACCCAAGGCCAATACCGATGAGGTCTCCGACAAAAGGAAGCCAACAAAGTAAAGCCATCCAACTCCCATATCGTTGAATTTGACCTTGCCATTTTTCAATTTTCTCTGGTTTTGCGCCAAACTTTTTTAGCCAATTAGGATTGCCCAAATAGCCAATGCCGTAGTTCAGCCACGCTCCCATCGAATTGCCGGCGGTGGCAACAAGCAAGCAAGTCCATGGTTCATAGCCATAATGAAACATGGTGGTTAAAAAGATCTCTGAGGCAATAGGTAAGATCGTTGCCGCCAAAAAACTTGCTAAAAACAGGCCAATATATCCGTATTCAAAAGTCATGTGTCATAAAAAAAGCCGGTTGCCCGGCTTTTCAAATTTGTTGTTTTAAGCTTAACGTTTTACAAATTTCTTTGT
>JAURHO010000153.1 GCA_030833265.1 Crocinitomicaceae bacterium
TTAATTGAAGTTTGAAGATCGGTCAGTGTGAATTGAACAGGAACCGCAACTGAACATCCAGTGGCATCTGAAACCGTACAAACAAAATTGGCAGGTCCGGTTGAACTTATGAGGTTACTTGTGTTGTTCTGGCCGGCCCAATTAAAATTATATGGTGCGGTTCCGTTGATGACCTGCAATTCAACAACGCCCGTTGCGTTCGCATGACAAAGCACTTGATTGCCTTGCGAAGCAACGCTTAAGGTGTGAAGGTTCACAATTTCTTCTTCAATAATAACTACGCACCCAGCGGCGTCAGTAACAGTACAACTATAGGTCCCGGCAGGAATAGCGGTGAGGTTAGGTCCGCTGCCTAAATTTCCTGACCACGCATAACTATACGGTGCTGTACCTTGGCTCACATTTAATGCAATACTTCCAGTTGACTGCCCACTACAAGCAACGTCCTGACTCGTTGCTGTTACAGTTAAAGTACTTTGATTTGGAATGAAAACAGTTAAGTTCTGATGGCAGTTATTCGCATCTGAAACGGTGACTTCGTAAAGCCCTGCAGCAACATTACTAATGCTTGAAGCCAAACTTCCGTTTGACCAAATGTAACTGAGTGGGCCGGTTCCTCCGCTGCAAATTAAGCTTGCTCCACCATTTGTAGCTCCGCAACTTGCAGCGCTTGTATTTGTTGTGCTCGTGATTGGCAAGCAAGTCTTAAATATCGGATTCACTACAAAAGAGTAGTTCAGTGTACTGGGTGATTGCCAAGCACCTGCGTTCGATTGATCCCATCGGAAATAGACCATGTTGGGCGAGCAATAATCGGTAGAGCTCGCTAAACGGATATTGCCAATGTTTGAAGAAGCCTGATAAACACCAAAAAAGTAAGTTCCTGGCACTAGGTTAATTGGCCCGCCAGCAATTGGTAGTTTAACCACAACGCCATTTAAGTGATCCGCTACTGTGGTTGTATAACTAACGGTGTTGGCAAAGGCATTTGAATTTGGCACCATTGCACCACTTCCGTTGTCTGTTGTTTGATAGATTTTCACACTTGCCACATACCCAGCTGGTGTACCTGGATTCAATACAAACAAAACGGAGTCTAGAACATCATTTTGATTGAGTTGATAATTATTTCCAAAAACTATATTTGATGCAATTGTTGTAGCATTCAAGCCTTGAGTGCCATTGATGCCAACGGTTCTAGACATTTGACCGGTTGTTCTTGAAAAAAAGGTGGTTTTGAAATTGTTCTGTGGAATTTGATCCCCTGGATTATTTAAGATGTAGTCAATGCTGTAAGTGCCGAGATTGATGATGGTAAAAGGCGCAACAATAAATGTATCTATTTGTCCGGCCAGTAAATCACTTGCTGCAGAAGTAGCGGTATAAATAAGATTATTTTGCGCATCCTTTACTTGGATTGTCATGGTCACACTACTAACTGATGTGGTTCCTTGGTTGATGGCTCTTGCCCAAAAATTAAGTTGATTGCCACTTAGTGCTTGCCTCGCATGGATTTGCGTATTTTCACCTCCCGGATTCTTATTGTCTAGTAAAGCAATGTCATCTGACGGGTCATTTCCAAACTTTGGTCTCATCAGAAAAACAGCATTTAAGCCATAGGTTTCAATGCTATTCCATGCACCAGACCCCACCTTAATTAAGCTTTTTCCGGCAGTATGCGTTGCACTACTCACACCAAGTGAAAATCCTGAGGTGCCACTATGACTCAATACAAATAAATACTGAGCACCAGCAGCGATAACGACCGGAGCACTAAAGGAAAGCGTTTTCCAACCTGCGCCGTTGGCAGTAATTACCGGACTTGTATAAATGGGATTCGTACTCGGAATCCCGTTCAAAACATTGTAAATCTGAATAGTGTATGCTTGTGTTGTTGAAGAACTTGCTACGTAATAGGAAACCCCAGAAACGCTACCCGGTCCTAAAAATTGATAAACGTTACCTTGTTTCCATGAGAAATTTGTCGAGCTCCAACTGTAGGCAGTTTCATATTGGTTGTTATCTCTTGCGTAATAGTTATAATCCAAAATAAGATCTTGATAAACAACATCATTTGCGCTTACGCCATCTGTCTGAGCCTGTGTTTTGGTGTATTTGATGAGAAGATTTTTCGATTCCGAAAAACTGGCATTCCAATTTCCGCAAGAGATGACTTGACTTGTACCTGAGATCAATTGAACGGGTGAACTCGTGAGTGTTGCAATGGGCTGAATGGTATCGGGCAATTCATAAATTTCTGTTGTGAGTACAACGTTCGTGAGAAGTCCGCCGCTATAATTTTGAACAGTTGCGCCAAATGGAATTCCTGCGCTAGCGTGTACAATTGGAATTCTCTGATAACGATTGGTAAGGTAGCTGATGCCTGCGTCGTTATTCATCGGAAGAGGATCAAAAGAAAATGTCCAACTAAAACCACTGGCTTCCCATTGGTTGTCCCATTCGAAAAAGTAAGTATTTCCGGCAAGGACTGTTATATTTTCAATTTTTGAAGCATACGGTGAGCTACCTGTGGAGTAGCAACCAGAAAAATCGTCATTATTGGCAATTGCAATTAGATTAGCACAAGTGCCTGTCCAAATCCATAAGCGGGTGTCTGAGCCTCCACCACAAGAATTGATGCTAATTGAACCGCTCGAATTTGGTGTAAAACTGTACCAGCCTGCCGTTAATGTATTTCCATTTCCATTGAGGCCCGGTGTAGACGGCGTGCCGATAAGCGCGCTGGCTAAATAATTTCCTGGTGTTACTGCCGTAGCTGAACTGCAGGTCAATCCTTGAGCAGATACCAGATTGATACTCAGGAAAAGAAAAATAAATAAAGCGGAACGTAAGATGAAATTCATGATGAGGTTGAACATTGTTTGAACCTCAAAATTAAATCAAAAAAAATTAGAAGTTTTTTAAAATTATTTTGTTGCGCAGCAATTTGATTTCACCTTTGGTTTCAAGTTGTTTGAGTAATCTTGAAATAACGACTCTTGAAGAGTGTAAATCATCAGCTACTTGTTGATGCGTGAGGTGAATTTCAGTGCTTCCTAAGATTTTAACTTGATCAGATAAATATTTAAGCAAGCGTTGATCCAGGTTCATGAATGCAATGGCATCAATACTCTCCATTAATTCGAGCATCCTTGTATGGTAGCTATTCAATATGTATTGTCGCCAACTTTTAAATTGGTCGAGCCAGTGCTCCATGTATTCAGCTGGAAACATCAATAACAAGGATGGTTCCATCGCAGTGGCTTTAATCTGGCTATCAATCTTTCGTGTACAGCATTGTAAAGACATCGCACAAGTATCACCTCCTTCAATAAAATAGAGCAGTAATTCTTCGCCATTTTCATTTTCTCTTGAAATTTTAATCGAACCTTCAATAACGATAGGTATCATTTGAAGGTGATCACCGACATGCACAATGATTTCATCCGTTGTCGTTTCGCGAATTTTTGCAACTTGTGCCATCTCCTCGAGTAAATCGGTCTCGAGTAGGTAGCCCAAATGCTCTTGGAGCATTTGCAGTTTATTTGCTGACCTGAGCATTGGGGTCGTAGCTAATGAAAAAATTGGCCCAAATGATTTTTGAAAGCGCAAAAAGGTAGGGTGAAAGCACAATTGTAAAAAAGACAACCAAGCCAATTTGCCACCAAGCGGAAAGCCAAGGAAACCATAAGTTACAAGAAGTCCAGATGGTCACAAAAAGGGCTACGCCTAAAGCGTAGGAAACATACATGGCGCCATAAAAGAAGCCAGGCTCTCTTTCATATTTTAAATCGCAAACATCGCAGTTTGTTCTGACGTCACCTAAATGTTTGAAGTCATAGGGGTGTGAAACTAAAAATTTTCCTTCTTGACATTGTGGGCACTTCATCTTAGAAATGCTGTACATCTTTGTTCCTTTTCCAAAAATCATGAATCAAAGTTACATTAATGATTGCAGATTGAAAGTAACCAATGTTACCAATGTCAGCAAAACTGACAAAAAGGCATTTGAATGCGACTGATTCGGCTCAAAATGTCAGTAAATAGTTGGTTTTTTGCGCTGGCATAAAACTTGACTAAGTCAGTTATCAAAAATTAATTTAAAATGGGAAAAATTATCGGAATTGACCTCGGAACCACAAATTCATGTGTTTCGGTTATGGAAGGAAATGAGCCTGTCGTGATTGCCAATTCAGAAGGCAAGCGTACTACGCCGTCTGTTGTTGCATTTGTCGAGGGTGGAGAGCGTAAAGTAGGTGA
>JAURHO010000154.1 GCA_030833265.1 Crocinitomicaceae bacterium
CTAAGAACTTCAAGAAGTCACGACGCGCTGTAGAAGATTCAGCTAAGTTTTCATCAGCTAAGAAATCTTCAACAGATTGTTGATTTGGAAATTCTTGCTCTTTGTGCTTGATAAACTCAGGCGTTTGTTTGAGTTCGTCAATACCTTTCCAATATTTTTTATTCATTTCCATGGTCTTATTTCGACAAGAACGTTAAATACTTAATTAATAGTGACACTTAGCACACTCCCAACCTCCGAGTTCGTTAACGGTAACTTTACCGTCATCGTTGAGGTATGAAGCATAGAGCTTAGGATCTTTTTTGAGGCGACGGTGAATCTCGTCGTAGTAAGCGTTTTTACCATTTCCGATAGCAACATCTTTTTTACCGTGACACTCAATACACCAACCCATTGTGAGGGTCTTGCGAGTCAATTTGATGTTTCCTTCGATTTTGTTGAGTTCTTCAACTGGCTGAACCATTGCTGTTTCATTCATTTGAGTCATGTCACCGTGACACTGCTTACAATCAAGACCACCAACAACTACGTGTTGAGAGTGATTGAAATAAACGTGCTCAGGAAGAACGTGAACTTTGTTCCAGACAATTGGCTTGGTTTTGCCAGTGTATTTCATGCCTGTTTTGTCCCAACCAGCGGCAGCATAGATTTTTTTGATTTGACCTTCGAAAGGCTTGCCTGCTCCGTCAATTTGTTTGTGACAGTTCATACAAACGTTAACAGAAGGAATACTTGCTGATTTTGATTTGGTAACGGTGTTGTGACAGTATTTACAATCAATCCCGTTGATACCAGCATGGCGATCGTGTGGGAAAGCAATTGGTTGTGAAGGTTGGTAACCTTCCATAATGTTAATTGAGTAAAGCGACTGGAAGAGCGCAACGATGATTGAAATAACCACCACCAAAGAAGCCAAACCAACTTGTAAACGGTATTTCCAAGCCAAAGCGCGGAGTTCTTCGCCGTAAGTCATTTTTTCTGCAGCAGCTTCATCGTCTGAAGTAGCGATGGTCAGTTGACGGCGTACACCACCAACAGCCAAAATGACAACAACGAAAATAACGCCCATGATGACCCAAATCCAAGAGTTGTTCTCTTCTTCGAGTGGCTCAGCACTAGTAGCACCTTCGGCACCACCAGCAGCTGGATCAGCGCTAGCTCCTGCAGCAGCAGGATCTGGTGTTGAGTCTACCCAATCAAGGATAGCATCGATGTCTTCTTTCTTTAAGTCTGGGAAAGCAGCCATTGCTGTTGGCGACCACTTTGAAACCTCAGCAGCATAAGGATCATTGGCTGCAGCAGTTTGCCAGTTGTTTACCCACTGGTAAATGCTTCCTTCTTTGGCACCACCCGAAGCCCATTTGTCACGGACACCGGCTAATTTTGGGCCAGTAGAGTTTTTGTGAGGCATGTGACAGGTAGCACATTTTGCCTTAAATAGACCTTCACCTTGTGCGAAAGCCAAGTTTGAGAACGCTACAAAACCGAGCGTTAGCGCAGCAAAAGCAATTGATTTAATTCGCTTAAGCGTCTGAATGTTAGATATTTCCATGTAAAAAATTACTAATTCACTCTTAAAATAGGAGCGGACAAGCCGCATTTTATCGGGAGCAAAATTAAAGCAATCAAGGTATTTTATGACATTTTGATGACAAAAAATAGTTTCAGTTTGTTAATTTAAAATGAATCTAAATAAGCATTTTGTGAAGCTAAGATTTCTTGCTTATTTTGCCTTATGAAAAAATGGCTCGTCGTTTACTTGTTTTTTGTTGGTAGTCAGCAACTTCAGGCACAAGTACAAATTATTGTGGACCCACGGGTAGATGAAAAGGTGGCCGCCAAAAGCAGCAAACAGATGCCTGGCTATCGGGTTCAGCTCTGTTTTGACTCCGATAAAAACTTAATTGACCAAACACGCGCTGCGTTTGTGCAAGAATTTCCAAAGATTGACACTTACGTGCGTTTTGAAGCACCCAACTTTAATTTAATGGTCGGTGATTTTCGAACGCAAGCAGAAGCAGAAGCGCTCGTAAATAGAATTAGGGGGAAATACCCGTTAACGATTGTTCATAGAGAACAAATCAATTTGCCGAGAATTGATTAAAACTGTTTCCAGCCCTGAGCGCGCAACGTTATTGCCGAGCCAGATTTGTCAATGTAGTAAGTGCCGTCTGCAGCGTTGGTCATGTGACCGATAATAGTAAAGTTCGGATTCGACTGTATCAGTTCAAAATCTTTTTGATCAACAGTGAACAACAATTCGTAGTCTTCACCCCCATTCAAAGCACACATACTTGGGTCTAGGTTGAAATCAATAGCCACCATAGATGTTTTGGCATCAATTGGTAATTTTTCATCATAGACATGGCAACCAACTTGACTGGCTTTACACAAATGCAAAACTTCACTCGACAAACCGTCTGAAACATCAATCATGGCAGTTGGCTTCACGCCCAGTTCTTTTAAATACTTGACAACGTCTAGCCGTGCATTTGGCTTGAGCTGACGCTGTAAAATGTAGTCGTGGCCGTCGAGGTCGGGTTGAATATTCGGATTTGCTTTAAAAACTTCTTTTTCGCGCTCCAAGACTTGCAAGCCCATGTATGCACCACCTAAATCTCCGGACACCACTAATAGGTCAAATTCTTTGGCACCAGAACGGTAACAAATATCCTCTTTAGCCGCAACGCCAAGTGCCGTGACACTTATAAACAAGCCACTTGTTGAAGAAGTAGTGTCACCACCAACTAAATCGACATTGTAGTCTGCGCATGCGATTTTAATGCCAGCATACAATTCTTCGAGGGCTTCTAAAGAAAAACGATTCGAAACCGCCAACGAAACTGTAATCTGTTTGGGGGTGGCATTCATGGCGCAAATGTCAGAAACATTGACCGCAACTGCTTTATACCCTAAATGCTTCAAAGGCATATAAGTTAAGTCAAAATGCACGCCTTCCACTAATAAATCGGTACTCACCACTTGGCACATCCCGTTACCAATATCAAGTACGGCAGCATCATCGCCTACCCCAACCAAAGTTTCAGGGTTGTAAGTTTGAAGATCTTTGGTGAGCAAGTCAATTAAACCAAATTCTCCGAGTTGTTCGAGTTCTGTGCGTTGTTCTGACATCGTAAAAGTTTGGGCAAATTTACTAAATTTACAATGCACGTAAGGGATTAATACATGACGCAACGGTTTAGCTTTTTCATTTTTATATTCATTTTCAGTCATTTAGCCTTTTCTCAAGGCGCTCAAGCACTTTTCAAAAAAGTCGACGAATATCAATTTACCAATGCCCCAAAAGCTTTTGACTACCTCCAACAAATTGAAAAACTATACCCACAACTGCCAGATAGCCTCAAAGGAAAGTACTATAACCATTTAGGTATCTATTACGCCATTCAAGGGAAAAACGATCAAGCACTAAAAGCTTTCAGAACTATACTCAATATTGCACCGAGCGGTTCTGTTAGTAAGGCCGGCGCCTATTCCAATATTGCCAATGTATACAAAGCACTTGGCAAATATGACCAAGCCAATAAAGTACTAGGGTATGCTTTAAAGATTTATAAAGACCTCGAAGAGGACGACCTCTATTATAGCGTTTTGGGTGAAATGGCCGCAATAGATTATTATGCTTTGAATTGGAGCAGGTCCATGCACCGTACCTTGACAGTAATTGAACATTTAGAAAATTCAGAAAATCAACGCTTTTTACACATCCAAAAACAACGTCTTGCTAATTTGTATTTCTCGTTAGGATGGCATCAAAAAGCGCTGCCACTTTATAAAAGTTGTGAAGCCTATTACAAAGGTAAACCAGATGACATCCTTAACCTAGCCTACGTCAGCATTAATCTTGGCGATGCCTATGCGCAAACCAATCAGGCCAATAAGTCAATTGCGAGGTATGAAAATGCCATTCAAATTCTAGCAAAAACAGACCAACACAATTATTTATTAGCCAAATCAAAATTAACTGCTGCCCTCATCCTGACCAAACAAATTGAGAAAGCAAAACGTTATGGCGCAGCTGTATTTGCAGAACAGGTTAAACAAAAATCAATCACTTGTTACAACACTGCTACTTCCCTCATTAAAATATATGACAACCCTCTGGCTCTTAAATTTTTCTTATTGCGCATCAAGCAACTTGAAAAGGTGATTGCGGTTTCCGGACTCCACCCTACTGACGCCCTTGCCTATGAAAGAGCACTCATTGATGGTTATCATCAATTGA
>JAURHO010000155.1 GCA_030833265.1 Crocinitomicaceae bacterium
CAGACATTGACAACAACGCCTATGTATTTGGACAATCAGAAAGTGCATGGCCAATTACTCCAAGTTGTTATGGAAATCCAAATTCTGGACAATTTGTGCGTAAATACACGAGTGACTTAATGAACATTTCCTGGACAACCATGATTGGTGCGGGTACCGGACACGTTGAAATCTCTCCAACGGCATTCCTCATTTCCGACTGTTATGATATTTATTTAGCGGGCTGGGGAGGTCAATTAAATCAATTGTATGGGCAGGCTTCTTTCTCCACCTCTTCAAATTTCCCGGTTACGCTAGATGCCTATCAGCTCAATACCAATGGCTCGAACTTTTATATTGCCGTTTTAGATCAAGACGCTTCGGCATTAAAGTACGCCACCTTTATGGGTGGTCAAAATAGCAGCTCAAACCACGTAGACGGTGGCACAAGTCGCTTTGATAATCAAGGCAGGATATACCATGCGGTTTGTGGCGCCTGTGGTGGCAATGACTACGGTTTTACAAGCACACCTGGTGTTTGGTCACCTACAAACCAAAGTTCAAATTGCAATTTGGCTTGTTTTAAATTTGAACTCAGTACCATCGAGGCTATTGCAGCTCAGCCTGCCCCGTTAATATGCATTCCTCAAAGTGTATTTTTTGACAACAATTCCCAAAACGCAAACGCTTTTTTCTGGGATTTTGGCGACGGCACCACCTCAAGCGCCTATGAACCCATTCACGCCTACACAACTCCCGGTACCTATACCGTTCTTTTAGTTGCTTTTGATTCCACGGGTTGCTTTACGCCTGATTCAGTAACCGTAACGGTGAACATTGGTGCATTTACCGCCGGTACGATCCAACCACCCGCACCCATCTGTGCCGGAGATAGTTATCAGCTTGAAGCATTCGGAGGCTCAACTTATTCTTGGAGTCCTGCCAATGTATTAGACAATCCAAATATTGCAGAGCCTACAGCCACCATTTTTAGCACAACCACATTTTCAGTCATAGTTTCTGATTCTTGTGGTTCAGATACTTTACAACTCACTCTCGAAGTCTCAACACCGAGCATTAGCTTACCCAATGACACCACTATTTGCATTGGACAAACAGTGCCCATTGCCGCAACTGCAACCGGAACAATTTCATGGTCTCCGGGTAATTTCTTGAATACAACTAGTGGTCCTAACGTCATTTCAACGCCCCAAAATGACATCACTTATACTGCTACAACAACCTCAAGCAATGGTTGTACTGCCCAAGATTCCATCACTATTATTGTCTTCAATAATCCTCCAAATCCGCAACTTATAGACAGCGTTTCACTTTGCTACGGAACGGCCATGCCTTTGACTGCGGGCGGTGGAACCAGTTACTTTTGGTACCCTAATAACAATTTACTTGGGGGCAACACAGCAACTGTACAAATCAATCCCTTGAGTCCGCAGTATTATTTTGTCGACGTCACGAATAGTTGCGGTACAGAAACTGATTCTGTTTGGGTGAGCATTTTAACGGCTCAAATTTGGGCAGGTTCGGATACGATTGTTTGTCCGGGTGAAGCTGCAGGACTTTGGGCAAGTGGCGCGTTATATTATGAATGGTATCCGGGGCCAGCGGGTTCAAGTAGCAACGGAGCAATGGTTAGTGTTGTGCCGCCGACAAACACGACTTACCTCGTAATTGGAACTGACGCGCAAGGTTGTCAAGATAGTGCTTCGGTTCAGGTCAATGTATTTGCAGCAGCTTATGTGAATGCTGGCCCTGATGTATACGCTGTTCAAGGCGATATTATACAACTCAATGCCCTCACCTCAGGGCCAGGCTCAGTACTTTGGGCGCCTGACGATGAAGTGAGCTGTGTCAATTGCCTCTCAACACAGGTAAGTCCCTCGCAAAATGCACTTTATACGGTTTATTTCACGGATCAAAATGGCTGTACCGCTGAAAGTCAAGTCAATATCTATTTTGACCCTTTCTTTTATGTACCAAATACATTTACACCCGACGGTGATATGTTTAATCAGTATTTCAGGGTTATTGGTGGCAATTACCTAGAGGTCGAAGTTTCCATTTACAATCGTTGGGGAGAACTCATCTATTCCTTCAATGACCTCAAAGAATACTGGGATGGCACCTATCATTTTAGACCTTGCCAAGACGGAACCTACACCTGGAAAATCAAATACACCGACTTCAAAAATCATAAAGAGGTCATTACAGGACACGTAAATTTACTGCGCTAAATATAATTGCAGTAAATTTGAAATATGTCTACTCAAGTTCAGGCTTTTTGCTTCAACGGATTTCAGGAAAATACCTATGTTGTTTATAAGGGCAACGATGCGGTCATTATTGACCCAGGTTGTTATGCAAAAGAAGAGGAAAGCACCCTACAATCATTTATTTCGTCGACCGGATTAACCGTTCACGCCATTTTATTTACGCACGCCCATATTGATCATATTTTAGGTGCGCAATTTTGTTTGGAGTGCTTTACTACTAAAGCTTATTTGCATCCATCGGATCACGCCACGTGGGAGGCAGTAGAGCGTTATGCTGATGTCTATGGCTTTCAGGGTTATAAGCCCGCTGCTCTTCCGAGTGAAATACTTGAAGATCAGCAAATCTTGCAATTCGGAGACCTTCAATTCAAGGTGTTTTTCACACCGGGACATGCGCCTGGGCACGTTGTTTTCTTCCACGAGGAAGGGTTTGTGATCAACGGAGACGTCTTATTTAAAGGGAGTTTTGGACGCGTCGACTTGCCAGGTGGAGATTTGGAAACCTTAAAACACAGCATCCATAACGTCTTATTTGAATTCCCGAATGATACAATTGTTTATTGCGGTCATGGGCCAGCAACCACAATTGGTCAGGAGAAACGCTCTAATTATATTCTACAATTTTAAGGATGCGCATCGGAATCAATACAAGGTCGCTGTTGGGTTCTAAAATGGAAGGTTTTGGAAATTACACCCTTGAATTGGTGACACGTATTTGTAAAAATCATCCGGAGCACACCTTTTATTTATATTTTGACAGACCCGTTTCTGAACAATTTAGTTTTCCGACTAATGCTGTTTGTCGACGCGTATTTCCACCGACCAGACATCCACTGCTTTACATTTGGTGGTTTCAATTTTCTTTAAAAAGGCACTTGATAAAAGATCAGGTCGACTTATTTTGGTCACCTGATGGCATGTTGCCACTGGGCCTGAAAAGACCAACATTGGCCAGTGTGCATGACCTCAACTTTGAGCACTTCCCTAAAGACTTACCTTGGATAGTTTCAAAATATTACCGTTACTTTTTTCCAAAATTTGCGCGTCAGGCCACAAAAATTGTAACCGTATCCCAAACAACCAAAGACGACATCAAGGCCTGTTACAAAATTGAAGACGCAAAAATAGCTGTGATTTATAATGGCGTGAATCCGGCCTATCAAGCACTGAACACCACACAAAAAATTGAGACCATCGCTCATTTGAAACTACCGCAAAGCTATTTTTTGTTTGTGGGTTCTTTACATCCTCGTAAAAATATCAAAAGGCTTTTAGCTGCATTTCAGGTTTTTGCAAATAACGATACTGCTACAGAATTAGTAATTGTAGGTTCAGCGATGTGGGACGCACAAAAATTTCAAATACAAGAGCAGTATAAAAATCGCATCCATTTTTTAGGGCATATTGAAACGGATAAGTTGGCGCAAATAATGGCGTGTGCTACTGCCTTTGTTTATATCCCTTATTTCGAAGGATTCGGCATGCCGCTTGCCGAAGCCATGGCTACACAAACACCTATTTTGGCCGGTAATCAAAGTTGCTTGCCCGAAATTGCTGCAGATGCTGCTTTATACGTTGACCCATACAACACCGATGACATAGCACAAGGCATGCAGCAACTAAAAAATGACGTAGCTTTGCAAACCGAACTCAAGCAAAAGGGTCTAGAACGCGTCAAAGCCTTTGATTGGGATCATGCTGCAATTCAGCTGTGGCAAGAAATTGAAAACTTGGTTTCGTAGTTCAACGGATAGAATAAGCGTTTCCTAAACGTTTGATAGCGGTTCGATTCCGCTCGGGGCTGCTACTTAATGATTATCAACGGGTTAGGTTGAATTCTTGATGGTCTCAGATGAGGTCAAATTGCTCTGACTGAGCAAAAGTTGGAGCAAACTTTGAGCATAGTGCGGGCGAGAAAGTGACAATTGCACTTTTCTTGGGGGTTCTGTTTGAATTTTGGCGGAGTGCGG
>JAURHO010000156.1 GCA_030833265.1 Crocinitomicaceae bacterium
TGATGCGCTGCTTCTAAATCAGAAAAATCATTGAATTCAAACAAGAAACGGTCTTGCCCAAACCAAATTTTCTGAGTACCCTCTTTGGCCATATAAAGCACATCTTGGGGCCATTGACCTTGATTGGGTATGAATTCTTGGCCCTGTATTTGCCCAAAAAGATTACTTGGCAAGGAGAGCCCAATGCACAAGATGATCATTCCAAGAAGTGAGGCCTTCATCATACCTGCTAAGTTAAGCATTTAGACTAATTTTGTAACTCATTCTTTGCTATGACAACAACTCCAAATCGAATTTGTCAACTCTTCCAAATTAAGTACCCTATTATTCAAGGCGGCATGATTTGGTGTTCGGGTTGGCAACTGGCTTCAGCAGTTTCAAATGCAGGGGGTTTGGGCCTTATTGGCGCGGGCTCTATGTATCCAGAAATCCTCGACGAACATATTCAAAAGTGCAAAAAAGCCACTAATGCACCATACGGTGTAAACTTACCGTTACTCTACCCGAATATCGAAGCACACATCCAAACCATCATCAAGCACAAAGTTCCTATTGTCTTCACGAGCGCAGGCAACCCGAGCACCTGGACCCAAACACTCCAAAATGAAGGCATTAAGGTCGTGCATGTTGTCTCGAGTGTCAAATTTGCACAAAAAGCCGAGGCAGCAGGCGTTGACGCCATTGTGGCAGAAGGTTTTGAAGCAGGTGGACACAACGGCCGAGATGAAACCACAACGCTTTGCCTGATACCCATGGTTAAAAAGGCAGTTCAAATCCCACTGCTTGCTGCCGGAGGAATTGCCTCAGGAGCAGCCATGTTAGCAGTGATGAACTTGGGAGCCGATGCAGTTCAGATTGGAAGTCGTTTTGCAGCGTCTATTGAATCAAGTGCGCATCAAAATTTCAAAGAAGCTGTCATTGCAGCTGAGGAGGGTTCCACCTTGCTCACGCTTAAAGAACTCACACCTGTACGCTTACTAAAAAATCCATTTTTTGAGCAGGTACAGGCGGCTTATGCGGCTGGCAGCAGCACAGAAGAACTTAAGAATTTATTAGGTCGTGGACGCGCTAAAAAAGGCATGTTCGAAGGAGACCTCATCGAGGGCGAATTAGAAATCGGACAAATTGCCGGCTCCTTTGAAAAAATCTTGAGTGCTCAAGAGATCGTTCAAGAAATTGTCGGACAATACAATCTTACACTGACACAACAACAAGCATTATAAATGATTTCATACGAAAGTTTTACACTTAACAATGGTTTGCGCGTGCTCTTTCACCGCGAACCTTCTAGTCCAATGGCTGTGGTCAATGTGCTCTACGATGTCGGCGCCCGAGACGAAGATGCTGAAAGAACGGGGTTTGCCCATCTTTTTGAGCACCTCATGTTTGGCGGCTCCAAACACATTGCTGACTTCGATGCACCACTGCAAGCTGCTGGCGGACAAAGCAACGCTTTTACGAGCAACGATATCACAAACTACTACGATATTTTACCCGCTCAAAACATTGATACTGCGCTTTGGTTAGAAAGTGACCGCATGCTTTCGTTGGCTTTTACTGACAAAAGCCTTGAAGTGCAACGTCAGGTAGTTATTGAAGAATTCAAGCAGCGCTACCTGAATCAACCTTATGGCGACGCTTGGCTGCACTTAAGGCCACTTGTTTATAAAAAACACCCTTATCGTTGGGCAACTATTGGCAAGAATATCAAGCAAATTCAGGAGGCTAGCATGCAAGAAGTGAAAGCTTTTTTCAAGCAACATTACCACCCTGGCAATGCGATACTTTGCATCATCGGTAATTTTGAGCTCGAGACTATCAAACAAAAAGTCGCACATTATTTTGGCAATATCCCAGCTCAAAAGAAAGCCACAAGAAAATTAACTTCAGAACCGCCACAAAAGCAATTCCGGACCAAAACGCTTATTCGCAAAGTTCCTGCCACCGCATTCTATTATGCTTTTCGCATGGGCAAACGCACCGATTCAGATTTTTATCAGGCCGATTTGCTTAGCGATTTTCTAGGCAATGAAAAAACGAGCCCGCTTTATATCGAGCTCAAGAAAAAGAAAAAAATCTGTGCTGAAATTACCGCTTATATTACCGCATCTTTTGACGACGGCCTATTCATCATTAGCGGAAAATTACAGTCCGGAAAAACCATTGAACAGCTAGAGGCCGCACTTTGGCCCCTACTCGAAAAAACGGCTGCTAAAGCGATCAGCAAAAGTTCTTTAAATGAACTCAAACTTAAATTGCGCACCTCACGTGCTTTTCAAGACCAAGGTTTACTCAACAGAGCCATGAACTTAGCCTATTTCGAATTGTTGGGTAGCGCTCAGCAACTGAATAAAGAAGCAGAAAAATACCAGCAAATCAAGACTAAAGACCTTCAAGAATTTGCACTGCAAACCTTTCGCAAAACCAATTGCTCACGTCTCATCATTCAAAGTCAACAAGATGCTAAATAGAAGTCAGGCCCCCGCTATTCATGGCATCGAACACATTGCTTTTGTTCAGCCACAAATCAATAAACTTAAAAATGGCGTCGATCTTTTTTGGCGCAACGGGATTTTCAACGAGACGAGTAAAATAGAGCTGCATTTTAAAGCAGGAAGCTGCATCGAGCAACCAATTGTTGCTTCCTTGTGCGCTGGTCTATTAATAAGTGGTACCGCTCACAAAAACGCTCGCCAAATTCAAAAAGCGCTCGACGCTTTGGGTGCCTACTATGACGTCAGCCTCAGTCAGGATGAAGCTATTGTCAGCATTTATGCTTTAAAAGATCAATTGCTAGCTGCCTACACCGTTTTTCACGAGAGTTTATTTGCCGCTACGTTTCCAACCAAAGAGTTGCAAGACCTTTGTGCAGAGCGCCGTCAGAAATTTCTAGTACAACAAGAAAAAGTGAGCTTTTTAGCGCAAAGACAATTTCAAAAAAGCCTTTTTGCCAACAGCGTTTATGCCAAACAAATTCAACTTGAAGATTACGACAACGTCTCTGTTACCGACTTACAAGCTTTTCACCAAAAGAATTACCTCAAGGGCTTAGTAGAAGTTTTCGTTGTCGGAGATTTACAAGGCGCTGATTTTCAAGAACTTCAAGATTTATTAAACACCTATCAAAAGGCTAGTTTTGACGCCATTGACTTCGACTGGCAAAACGAACAGGGTGCCATCCATCTCGAACAAGAAAATGCCTTGCAAAGTGCAGTAAGGATTGGCCGACCTTTGTTTAACAAAACGCATCCTGATTTTTGCGATTTCAGCATACTTAACACCATTTTAGGTGATTATTTTGGCAGCCGACTCATGAGCAATATCCGAGAAGATAAAGGCTATACATACGGAATTGGTTCTTATATTGTTGAACACCAAAATTACGGTTACTTTGTCATTGGGACAGAAGTCGGCGTACAAACCAGGACCGCAACTTTTGAGGAAATTCAACGCGAATTTGACCGACTAAAAAATGAACTTGTGCCACAAGAAGAACTGGCTTTGGTTCAGAATTATATGTTGGGGCAATTGCTCAAAAGTGCCGATGGCCCATATGCCATGCTCGACCTCTTTGCCAACGTGCAGCAAAACGGCCTCGGACTTGACTTTTATGACCAACTAATCGATCGGATTCGAAAAATTACGCCTGAAAGAATTCAAGAATTAGCGAAGCGTTACCTCATCTGGGAAGAAATGCTGATTATTTCTGCCGGATAGCAACCTTTCTAAGCGGCATTCCGTTATACTAAAACGCAATAAAATGCGTTATCCAACGGATGTTCAGACTCATTAGTATCGTTAGTTTCTTACTGCTCAGTTTTTGGAGTTGGTCTTCTCATGTAATGGGAGGGGAATTGACCTACAAACATCTCGGAAATTCAACGTATCAATTTGAACTGGTTTTTTACCGAGACTGCAATGGCGCCGATGTCAATGCCGTTTCTGAAAACCTGCGTGTTTGGAACCACCCCACCCTAACCAACATACCAGTTCTCTTTGTACAGCGCATTGATTTATCGCCGAGTTGCACCCAAATAAGTGGCGGGCCTGGGCCGCTACTCTGCGGTACTGGCAACAATGGAGGTAATGGAATTGGTGCTATTGAAAAAGTCATTTATCGGAGTGCCCCAGTTTTACTTACCGGGACGCCACCTGCACAAGGCTGGGCCTTCACCTATGAAAATTTTTCTAGAAGTACTTCAATTAGCAACCTAACCAATCCGTCC
>JAURHO010000157.1 GCA_030833265.1 Crocinitomicaceae bacterium
CCATTTTTGTTTCAAGGTGTTGAAACCCACAAAGTCGTAAACGTCAGGCATTTGGTAGCGCAAACCGCAGCAACTTTTGTTGAGGCCAATACCTGAAACCGAACTCAGTTGCCAATCGGCACCCAAAGTGCGGCACAACAAGGGGCCATAACTCATGTAGGCATTGTGATACGCGTACCAACTCCCCTCGCCAAACGGCACTTTTGAATCATCGGCGCCATTGCCGCAAGTGATTGAATCGCCAATAAATTCGAATAATAATTGAGGCTTTTGGGTAGGAAGTAACTTTTCACAGCGCACACCTACAAGACTCAAATTTCCTAAGGCCGCTTCTGTTGCCTTACAAATCCTGACTTTATGTTTTTGAGCCTTGCTTTTAATGTGCAAACGAATGAGATTTTCTTTACTCGAAAGTGTTATTCGAACCGGTGTTTGTTGGTCAACCTGATAAACAATGGTGTTGTGCAGTGTACCATATCGCACTTCATCCTCGAGCACTATTTCGCAAAAATCTCCGGAAAAAGTAAATTCATAATAGGCCCCCGGTGCATAAGCAGTAGGAAGCGCTTTAGGCCCCGTAAAAAAGCGCCCTACTTTTCTAATAAGTGGATGCTTGCCTTGAAAATAAAGCACCTTAGGCGTTTCTCGATTGGAGAAAAAAAGGATAAAGAGCAGTGCGAGAAGGCTTAAAAAACCAAGATAAGCAGCTGCATAATTGGCTTTTCTGAGGCTTTGCATTAGGCCTTCTTTTTATCGCGCATTTTCATGAAAGGCACCTCAATGAGTTGATAGAGGACAAAAGAAATCACGACGGTGAGCAGCCAGAAAAGTGCGTAATCGAGGTACCATAGATCGCCTGGGATCATTTTCTTGGAGCTGTAATTGCCATGAATGGTCTGTTTGATGATGGTCATGATGACGACATTCAAATTGATCAAATACATGGAATAGGAAATGAGGCTAAAGAAGGTGACCCAAGTGGTCCATTTACCGAGGCCTTTTTTGAGGTTCGCTAAGTAAGGTAACATCAAGAAAACACCCAAAGACTTGAGGCTAGGACACCAAATGTTATTGAATGGCCCGTAGGTTTTTCCCATGTGAAACTTCGTGTAAAAGAGCAGAAATATCCCGACTAAAAGTAAAACGAAATTCCATTTCTGAGACCACCACTTTGGGTAATAAAACGCTATGTAGGCCGCCAATACGCCGTACATAATGGAGTCTAGGCGTGGAATAACTTGATATTCGATGTCTTTGTTGAGGTAATCTTGGAATTGCTTGATTTGCAATGGATTTGGATGCGAAGGAAAGCCAAATTTGTAATACAAATGGTAGCGGTACCAGGTAACCAAGCCCAAAATGATCAAAGAAACCGTTAAGATGGTCGTTTTGGTGGAGGTTTTAAAGAAGATGAGCGCGCCAAAAATAAACAAGGGCACAGATAAATAAAACCATTCTTCAATACTCAAGCTCCAGGCCTCGGCAAAGAAACCCGGGCGGTGATGTCCAAAAATATTTTGGATGAAAAAGAAAAAACGGTACCACTCGGAAGGAAACTTTTCGGGCAAAACCAAAGCCGTATAAATCAGTAGATAAAGCAGCACAAATAGATAAACCGGAAGTGTGCGCATCCAGCGTCTTTTCCAAAAATCAAGGAGGCCGGCCCAACTTGCAGTGCTTTTATTGAGCACTTTGAGTAAAATGCCGCCGATGAGAAAACCACTCAAGACAAAAAAGATGGCGACGCCGTCATACAGAAAAGGATTTACAATTTTCTTGACTGCGGGAGGAGCTAAGATCAGGCTGTGACCGAGTAATACCATGAAAATTGCGATGAAACGCAAGATGTCGAGACCAAAGACGCGGTTCTCTGCGATTTCCATGTTGAAAAGACGACGTAACAAAATAGATGGTGAGATTTGAACGGTTTAGAAATCAAATTTAAAAATAGTTTTCCAATCTGATCATTTGCTGCTTGTATTCTTGACTTTGCGTAATTTAGCGCTCAGTTTTATGCGTCAAATTTTAGTTTTTACTACCCTCCTCTTCTGGAGTCTTGCAGCTCAGGCCAAACTGACGCTGCCGGCTATTTTATCGGACAACATGGTCTTGCAGCAAAACAGTGTTGTAAAATTATGGGGAACCAGCACGCTTAAAAAAAGCGTTACGGTTAAGGTTTCTTGGAGCACAACATGGTTTCAGACCTGGACCAAAGCAGACGGCAGCTGGGAAATTCAGCTCTTTACCCATGCTGGTTCTTTCCAAGAACACTGGATCAAAATCTCAGACGCCGCTGATCAAAAAAACCTTCAAAATATATTAATTGGAGAAGTTTGGTTGTGTTCAGGGCAATCCAATATGGCCATGACCTACCGCGGTTATAAAAACCAACCTATTGCCGATGCAGACCAAACTATTGCCGAAGCCAAAAACAGCGTCGGAATTCGCACGTTTAATGTCGAAAAGGAAGCCAGTTTTACACCAAAAAATACTGCTGGCGGCACGTGGCTAAACGCCTCTAGTGTAACCTTACCCAACTTTATCGTAGTGGGTTACTCCTATGCACAAGAATTGCAAAAAACCTTAAAAGTTCCGATCGGCATCATCAACAGCAGCTATGGCGGCTCGACTATCGAAGGTTGGCTAAATGCTGCCACACTTGAAAAATTCACTGACAAACCGATAGACAAAAACATCCCAGATTCCTTGTCTTTTTTGCGCCAGACCGTTTTTTTCAATAACATGATTCGGCCCCTGCGACACTATAAAATCAAGGGTGTATTGTGGTACCAAGGTGAAGCGAATTCTGAACATCCAAAAGGGTATTCCCAAAAATTACAAGACCTCATTTTCTTATGGCGTTTTACTTTTTCTGATACCAATCTGCCATTTTATTTAGTTGAGATTGCGCCTTATCGCTATGACCACCCCACTTCCGCTGCGGTTCTTCGCGAAGAACAAAGTAAGGTGGCATTGAGCGTGCCAAATTGTGGCATGGTCTGTACCTCTGACCTTGTCCCGCAGTCCGAAGCTAATTGCATTCATCCACCCTATAAAAAACCTATCGGAATCCGTTTAGCGAATCTTGCATTGGTTCAGACCTATGACCAACCGCTAGAAAATGTCAACTCACCGCGATTTTCACATTATGAAATTCAGGGCAACACTTGTATATTGTATTTTGAGCATGCCATTAACGGTTTGGTAGGCAAGCTGCCTGATAACAAAATTTTTACGGGCTTTGAAATTGCCGATGCCAGTAAACAATTTGTTGCCATAACCGCAAGTGCCGGCCCAAAGCCAAACACTTTAGCCATTGAACTCCCGACACAAAATTTCGGTCAATTAAGGGCCATTCGCTACTGCTTTAAAAACTACGATGCGGGCACTGTTTTTAACCAAGAAGGCCTGCCCCTTTTCCCTTTTCGAACAGATGATTGGGAGTAAGTGTAACCTAAGTCTTTAAGTTCAGTAGAATACCCTTTGCAATCTGACGCTAAACGCAACATGGAAGTTATTCAAGAAGAAAAAAAGAAGAAGAAATATAGATTCTTACGCCTCACTTATTTTACGGTCCTGCACCTCCTTTCCATTTTCGCTGTGTTTTTGATGTTAACAGCCCTTGCCGTTAAATTCAAATGGACCAACGAGAAGGGAAACGTCGATATCAATAACCGCTATTTCAGCTCGATGGCCAAGCAATATGGCTCTGACCTCAAGTCTAAAAAAGCAAATCTTGCGCGTGAAGAAAGCATCTTGTTGCAAAAAATCGGGCTTTTAGCCAAGTACAGCCCACTCGATGCCGCAAAAATCAACAACGCTTATTTCGCCACAAAAGAAATCAGCATTGCCCAACGTATGTTTGATGCTGCTGCACTCTTGCTCAAAGACAACAAACTTTTTCAGAAAGAACTCAGAAAGATCAAGGCCAAAAGCAACAAAAAGTCGTTGTTTGAATTCTCAAATTATACCGTTTGGAAAACCTTCTGCGATGCCGTGCGCAAAGACAAAGCGGCCATAGATTCAGCATCTAGAATTACCGGTGTGGAGTCTAGACTGATTGTGATGTGCTTGGTTGGCGAGCAAGTCCGGATGTTTAATGCCAACCGCGAACGCTTCAAGCAGTACGTGTA
>JAURHO010000158.1 GCA_030833265.1 Crocinitomicaceae bacterium
AATATTCGCGGTTAGGCATATTGATCATTTCAAGTTCGGCGCCAACGAGGTCTACGTGTGAAGGTAAAATGAACAGATTTGGGTTGGTCGTTTCGAGAATTGCCTCATTTGGATGATTCCCGTTAACCAAGCAGTCGTAAATATTTTTGACAGACTTAGGGTCAAAACCAAGGCCAGAAGTAGAGTTTGCCTGCGGATCCGCATCGATAATCAGTGTTTTGTATTCAAGCACACCGAGACAGCCACCTAAATTGATGGAAGTTGTTGTTTTACCGACTCCGCCTTTTTGGTTGGCGATGGCAATGATTTTACCCATAATTGATCTATTGAAAGCTAAAATTACAAGTAGTTCTGCATTCTTGGAAGCCCCTATTCAGGAACTTATCAACCATTTTCGAGCGAGGTCTGTCAATATCATTCATTCACAGCATCTTAGCTTTGTAAAAGAATCCGGTGTTTTTCAGTAATTTTGTCAAATGTTCGCCAAGCGATATATAAAGATAGGAGCTGCAGCTGCCAATGACCTTCAATTTACAGATCCTGAATTGCTGCCCTTTCATGCGCTCTTGTTGCAAGATAGCAATGGTACTGTCTTTTTTAGTTTGTGTGTAGCGGAGGCTAAGGCAATATTAAACGGAAATCCGGTTGAACAAATCGCAATGCTTAGCTCCGAAGACCACCTGCAAATAGGCGCCACTAACTTGGCAATCAAAGACTTATTTGAATGGCCTGAACAGCAAATCACCGAGTCAATAAACGCCACTGAATCGGGCAAGTCAACCGATTCAAGTACGAAACGAGGTCTTAGTTTACAACTCGTTCTTATTTACGCGGCAGTTGCTTTGTTGCTGATTCTAATGGCTTTTTACGTTTAGCCCAAAAAAAATGCAATTTTCTGTGAGCAAATCAGAAAATATTTGTAATATTGCACCCCCGTTTGATTGAAAACGGCTTAAAATTTCTGAGATGAACGTCATTAAACAAATTGAGCAAGAGCTCATCGCCAAAAATGAACTTCCAGCTTTCGGAGCCGGAGACACCATTATTGTTTCTTACCGTATTGTTGAGGGTAACAAAGAGCGTATCCAGCAATTCCAAGGTGTAGTTTTACAACGCCGTGGTGCAGGTGCTACTGAAACTTTTACAATTCGTAAAATGTCAGGTAACATCGGTGTAGAGCGTATCATTCCTGTAAACTCTCCTTTCATTGATAGCATTACAGTTGTGAAACGTGGAGCTGTGCGTAGAGCACGTATTTTCTACTTCCGTGAGCGTACAGGTAAATCTGCTCGTATCCGCGAAAAGAAAAACTTCAGTCACTAAGCACTGTAAAAATCATATTCATAAAGGAGCTCATTGGGCTCCTTTTTTTGTGCTTTCAATTGTCTATTTACAATCCTAGAATTTCAAAATCCGTTCTTCTATTCTTTGCTCTATTTTCTGAAGAAGTATTGGCTACTTTGGGTTGCGTTTCGCCAAATCCTTTTGCCTGTAATCTTTCCGGAGCAACCCCCAGTTCGATTAAATAATTGACCACCTCTTGGGCGCGGCGTTCAGACAAAATTAAATTGTTTTGCTCTGCACCAAGATCATCGGTGTGGCCATTGATTTGCAAGGAAATGTTTTGCTGTTGTTGCAAATATTTTGCAAAACCCTGCAAAAGGATTTTTGCCTCTTTGTCCAATAAATGACTCTCAGTAGCATAATAGATAGAGGCAAGGGTGTAGGCTTTTCCAACTTCAAGACTATCCACCACAAGCGCTTTTGCTTCCACCTTATTGGTAGGCGTGCTGAGTTCTTCGGCTTTGATGACCTGAGCTTGAAAACTATGATTTTCCTTACTGGCTGAAATACTGATGTCTTCTCCGACTTGTACGGCAATGGCGTAGGTACCATCTTCATTGGTTTGCCCGGCCTCAATTTGCTGCTCTCGATTGTGGTAGTTGAGTTGTAGATTGGCGCCTGCAACACCTTTTCCAGTTTCATCAATAATTTTTCCTGTCAGGATTCGGACTTCTTTTGGCCTCGCCGCTTCGTAAAGCTCAAAACTATAGATATCCCAGTTTTGCCCTTGAAAGCTAGAAAAGTAGGCTTCCTTTCCATTTGTTGACACAAAAAGTCCGAGCTCATCTGCTTCCGAATTGATCGGATAACCCAGGTTTTCAATCGGGCCCCAACCTGTATCGGTTTTACGCATATAGAATATATCTAAGCCGCCCATTCCAGGTCTTTCCCGATTGCTTTCAGATACAAAATAAAAAGTCTCTCCATCCTGATGAAAGAATGGGCTTTTGTCTTTGCCTGCAGTATTGACGAGTGTAAAAGGTTTGGCTGGCCCCCACGAACCATCGGCTTGCTTTTCACTGTAATAAATATCGTTGTCTTGGGATCCTTTTCGGTAACTTGTAAAGTAGAGAAGTTTGCCATCTGAAGACAAGGAGGGCTGGGCTTCCCAACCGTCTTTTGTATTTATTTGTGGGCCAAGATTAGTCAGTGGGCCCCATGAAAAAGTATTTTTTCCTTTGATTTGTGTCACCTGATAGCGCGTACTATAGAGGTCACAGTTCAAATATTCTTTTTGGTAAACGATTTCCTTTTTGCAAGCACACAAGATCATCTCTCTGTTATCAGCGGAAAGACTCGCTGAACCGTAATTATAGAAATTGCCATCATTAAAAGGACTGCTCAACGCATAGCCTTGATTGAATTGCTCTTGCTGTGCTTGCGCCATTGTAAATTCTTCTTCAACGCCGCCTGAGATGTCGCCAAGATTGGTTTTGTCTGCTTTTCTAGTGAAGAAGAGCAGCTCATTGTCAGGGCTCAGCATAGGAAAATACTCGTCTTGAGTTGTGCTGACCTGCTGAACCTTTTGCACCTCATAAGGGACAGGATTCAGCTTGGCATTGTGCAAAAAACGAAGTTCTTTGTAGAGCGGTGCCAATTCGGATTTGTGTTCTTCGTAGGTTTCAAGACCTTCTTCACGGCTTGCAGGAAATATTGAATCAAAAGTAAAATAAGTTTCTATTTGAGTTAGGCTGGCCTCCTTGCGATCAAAATTGTAAAGTAATTTGGAGCTGTAGTAATAGGCTTCAGGATCGTAATCAGGGCATTTTTGAATAGAGGCCTGAAAGAAAGCCAAAGATTTTTGGAGTTTTCTTTCGCCCTCGGACTGTGTTGCGTTGTTTTTATTTTCTGCACTGCCTTTCGCGTAAAATAAAACACCCAGGTAGTAGTAGGCTTGCACATTTTCAGGATACTTTTGAGCAACTGTGGCTAAAGCTTTAGCCTTCTCTTCAAAACTCGGTGCATTGAGTGCTTCTTGGAGCACTTTATTGATCTTTTTGTCAGTGGTGGTACAAGCCGCTTGTTGCGCTTGCGCAAAAGTTGCAATTAAAAGTGCAAAACTCAATAAAAGACGGTGAAACAAGCACATAGTGCTATCTACGAACTTAAAGCAAAAAGTTACATTTTTTCGAGAATATTTACACAGTAATCAATGTCTAGTTCGCTCACGTCTAAATGCGTCACCATTCGAATCATGCCCGGCCCAAAAGCCATACAACGGATCTTGTTTGCTGTAAGTTTGTCTAAAAGGAGGTCGCGTTGTGTCTCATCTTTAAGTATGGCAACAACAATATTAGTTTGTACGGGCACCACTTCAGCAATGTAACTACATTTTTGGAGGGCAAGTTCTAAAGCTTTTGCATGGCGATGATCATCGGACAACCTTGTGACATTGTTTTGGAGTGCATAAAGACCACCCGCAGCAATAATACCAGCCTGACGCATGCCTCCGCCCATTACTTTTCGAACGCGGCGTGCTTTTTCAATGAAGTCTTTAGTGCCGAGCAATACGGAACCTACTGGGGCACCCAGACCCTTGGATAAACAAACTGAAATGCTGTCAAAAAACTGACCGTACTGCGCTGCTTCCATGCCATTTTCTATTAAAGCATTAAAAACACGGGCGCCGTCTAAGTGTAAAGGAAGATCGAGTTTTGTACAAAGTTCACGGATTTTCTGAAGTTCAGTAAGATCGTAAATTGCGCCGCCACCGCGGTTGGCTGTATCTTCTAAACTGATTAATTGCGTGAGGGGAAAATGCACATCGTGA
>JAURHO010000159.1 GCA_030833265.1 Crocinitomicaceae bacterium
CCGCTTCAATGATTTGTTTGAGAAAGTTATTTTGAACCGCAGGGCCATAGGTTAAAACAGGGCCTTTTCCACCTTGTTGATCTCCATTTTCTATTTTATCCACCATTGGTGTAGCTGTGTCATGGCAAACGTCGGTAATGAGCGCAAGATCAGGTTTGATACGGTGGGCCATCATTTCTGCGCCACGCAAACCAATTTCTTCTTGAACGGAATTGACTACGTAAAGCGTGAAAGGCAATTTTTTCTTGTTTTCAGTTAACAAGCGCGCCACTTCTGCAATCATGAAACCCCCTACTCTGTTATCAAGTGCACGGCCGACATACTTGGTCTGATTCAAGACCATAAATTCATCTTCGAAAGTAGCCACACAACCAACATGAACCCCAAGTGCCTCCACTTCTTCTTTACTCGAGCAACCGCAGTCCAAGAAAATATTTTTCATGCTAGGTGTCTCCTCTTTTTGCTGACGCATGTGAATGGCTGGCCAACCAAAAACCGCCTTCACGGGTCCTTTATCGGTATGAATATTGACGCGCTTAGAAGGAGCAATCATGTGGTCTGAACCTCCATTGCGACGTAAATAGATGAAGCCATCTTTGGTAATGTAATGTACAAACCATGAAATTTCATCCGCATGTGCTTCAATTACCACTTTATAAGCTTTTCCGGGATTGATGATGCCAGCAACAGAACCGTAAGCATCGGTAATGTAATCGTCAATATAGGGCTTGAGGTAGTCTAGCCACATTTGTTGACCAGAAGTTTCAAAGCCCGTTGGGCTGGCATTATTGAGGTAATTTTCTAAAAATTGCTCGGATTTCTTGTTGATGATTTTTTTCATGCTTATCGAATAAGTGTAACGTTTCCTTTAATGATATTTTCTAGCCCGCCAATGCAGGTGACTTGTAAGTAATAATCGTAGACATCGGGGTCTAGTAATTTTCCGCGATAGGTGCCATCCCAACCATCGTTGATATTGCTTGTTTCCCAAACAAGTTCCCCCCAGCGATCGTAAACTCTAAATACAAATTCGTAGATATACTGCCCGCGGACATAGAGTTTATCATTGCTACCGTCTTTATTTGGAGAAAATGCATTTGGAATATAAACAAATGGTTTTTGGCAGATGCTGTCATAAACCTTCACCAATACGGTGTCAGAACCCGAACATAGCCCGTCAGAAACGGTAAGCGTAAAAAGTGTTGTTTGATCGAGCAAAGCAGTCGGACTTTGTGCGGTAGCTGAACTAAGGTTTTGTGATGGAATCCAGTTGTAAGCATAGGCACCAGTTGGCTGGCCCAAAAGTTGGGTACTAGTATTGGGCAAAATAACAAGCGGATTCGCACTTGCAACAACGCTCATTGGGTTGAGAGAAGACACATTGACAAAAACTGAATCTTGGAGCAAACAATTTTGAGCAGTCGTAACATTCACGTAAATATACTGGGCTTGGTTGATTTCAAAATTGGCAGTCGGCTGCCCTTGACCTGAGAGCAAAGCAGCGCTTGGGCTCCAAACAATTTGCTGAGGGTTTCCAGAAAAATTGAGTGAGACGTCAAAAGGTGCTTCTTGGCAAACCAAAGCAGGTGCCGTAAGTATTAAATCTTGAGCTTGAATACTGATCAGAACACTATCTGATGCCGAACAATAAGCAGAACTCACCTCGATATAATACCAAGCATTTTGTGGATCAATGAGTTCCAAATTTGGGCTGTTATTGCTATTTAATGTGTCTGAAAAGTTATTGTTCGAGGACCAAACGATGGAATTAGGTGCACCAAGAATAGTGGGGATCAAGGTAGTGTCTATAGCGCTACAGAGCAACAAATCTGTTGGCGCGGTAACGGCAATTGATGGGCCAACATTAATCTGAACAGCATACGATGCCGCACCTTGACAAATGGAATCTGATATCTGTAAAGAAAGTTGATAAATGCCCGGCTGCGAATAGGTGAGCGTTGGCTCAAAGGTGAGGCTGTCGTATACACCATTTCCAAAATCCCAGAGAAAAGTAGTAGTGGTGCTGGAGCTGTTTTGAATTTGCACAACCAGTGGCGCACAACCAATGGTATCAGCAATGCTAAAGGAAGCTTGCAGTGGTGTGTCAAATTGCACAAAAACGGAGTCAGTTACTGTACACAACCCATTACTTACTTGACAATAATACCAACCATTTTGAGAAATCAAGACCGTAGAATCTTGCGGGTTGTTGAGTGGCGGATTCAAGTTGGGCTGCGTAGACCAAATAAATTGATTGGCGGTGCCAAAGGTTTGGGCCGTCAGTAAATAGGGTGCAGAACTACAAAGACTAATGGTGTCGTTTAAGTTGAGCAGTAAAGAATCGAGCACTAAAATTTGAATTTGGGCAGTGTCGGTAATGAGACAAACGCTGTCCGTAACAAATAAGTTAACTTCATAGGTGCCGGGATTTTCAAAAACGACAACCGGATTAAAAATTACTGAGCTAGTGTCTCCATTTCCGAAATCCCAGAGGTAGGAATCCCATTGGGTGGAGGTATTTTGAAAAGTAACACTGAGATCCTCGCAGCCTTGAACAACCGAGCTCGAAAATTCAGCGCTTGGAATGAGTTCAAAATCAAATTTAAAAACCAAATTATTACAATTTGAACTGTTGTTGGTGTTAGACCAAACTCCGGCCGAAGTTGGAAAATCTGAATGGCCTCCGCAACCACCACAAACAGACTGATAAACCACGCCATTTTTATCAAAGCGCGAAGTGCCTCCATCTACGTGCTCATGAGCGATTGCCCCCCCAAGATAAGATCCGTAGAGCAAGCCCGACATATTATTTTGGAGTACCATGAGGTAAAAATCAAAACCTGTTGTGGTACTTTGAAAGGCATTTGCACTCACGGGCATTCCACTTAGTGGCGTACTTTGTAGAATATTGGCGCCCCAACCAGAGATGTAGATATTGCCACAGATATCTACTAAAAAGGCCGCAGGCGAAATATTGATCTGACTTGATCCATTGCCAATAACCGTAGAGGCCAAATTGGTGGTGAGTTGATTGTTGAGTTTGAGCACGAATTGGCTGCTGCCTGGGTTACTATATGGTGCATTATTGACCACAAAAGCCCCTCCAGTAGACTGCCCCAACAAAAAGACCTGATTTGTGCGGTCAATTTCGACAAAAAAGGCTTGGTCATAATTAGCAGTGCCAATGTAGCTTGCTTTGGTAATGCTATTCCCTGCTGCGGTCAATTTCACGACAAAACCATCCGTTTTTCCGCCGTTATAGGCACTTTGATAAGCTCCTGAGGTGCCCAATAAGTTAGTAGAGGAAGTACCGCCGGCAAAAAATATCGCACCAAGGGTATCTGTTTTGACAGAGTAAGCAGCGTCGTCTTTGTTTCCACCGTAAAAAGAAGAAAACTGCAAATTAGTCATGGAATTATTGAGCCTAAACACCACTGCATCTTGCCCAGTTCCTTTGGTGGTTTGAAACGCACTTTGCAACGGAAAATTAGCTGAACGCGTACAGCTGGCTACTAGAATATTTCCTTGTTTGTCAAGATAGATTTCACCTCTAAACTGATCGCCATAATTGGTGGTTAACGAATCATAGGCTGCCACTGAAGAATAAGGCAAGCCCAAATTGCGGTAAGAAACTCCATCATTTTGATTGCCACCTACATAGGTAGAAGCCAATAGGTTTTGGCCGTTTGCGCTGAGTTTGGATACATAAATATCAGTGCCTTGTGTTCCAAAGTATTCTCCGTTGTAGTAAAAGTTGGTATTGGCTGATCCGCCTGCATGCGTACTTTGAAAAGCCCCCGGGCTCACTGGAAAGTCTAGACTTGAAGTGGCTCCGAAAAGGTAAATATTGTTTAGAGAATCACAGACCAAGCTATGAGCGGTTTCGGTGCCTTGAGTTGCATCACCACCTCCTAAAAACGAAGACCACAGCATGGTGCTTCCGTCTGCTGCATAGCGCGTCACGAAGACATCTGTAATGCCATAATTACCGCTTAGTGTCGTAAAATTTGAACTGATATCGAAACTGGCCAAACTTGGGAGCGGAAAGTTATTGCCGTAGACGACGCCGGCTGAATAAGCGGTGCCATCATAACCATAAGT
>JAURHO010000160.1 GCA_030833265.1 Crocinitomicaceae bacterium
TGTTGTAGGTGTCTTTGCTTTGCCCTGTGCGGCCAGACCTTGCTGGTGAAAAGACCAAAATAGGCGGGTTTGCAGAAAAGACATTGAAAAAGCTAAACGGCGCTAGGTTGTGCTCGCCTTTGGCATTAATGGTGGCCGCAAACGCAATGGGGCGAGGGCCAATGGCACCAAGCAAAAGTTGGTGCAAACGCTGTATTGGTAAATCTTTTGGATCGATGCTCTGCATAGAAAATCAAAGTTAGCCAAAATTCGTAAATTGGCGTTGTGATTTTACGTACAATAACTTGCCTTTTCTGTCTTTTTTTAAGCATCCAGTTCATGCTCAAAATAAGCGCAATTCTTCGGGTAAACGCGAAGGAAAGTGGGTATTCACGGGTAAAGATTTTCCAAAATCAGGCGCGGCAAAAGATGCGAAGGTGGAAGAGGGTTATTATGTCAATGGCAGAAAGCAAGGCCAATGGATTAAATATTATCAGGACGGCAAAACTCCGCAACTTAAAGGCAACTATACCGATAACCGACCAGAGGGTGTTTATACAAGATATCACAGCAACGGTAAAATTGCAGAACAAGGCACTTTTGGTAAAAATGGGTATAAAGGTCTGCTAACCAGATATTATGAAAATGGTCAAGTGGCTTACAAAGCTAACTTTAACAATGAAGGTCAGGAAAGCGGTCTGGTTCAGCATTTTCACCCCAACGGTAATTTAGCATTGACCTATACAGTCAAAGCAGGGCAAGTCAAGGGTAAAGTTTCACGTTATGATCAAAATGGGCAGCTGCTCAGTTCCTTTCAAATTGACGAAGCTGGTAAAATTGGCTCGGTTCAGAAATCTAGCCCGAAACAAGTGCAACAAGTACAAACACATACACCTACCCGAGACCAGACTATTTATCCGCCTCACTTAACCAATCCAAAAATGAAAGGTTTGCGTTTTGTACCCAATGGCTACAATAAAGTCTACAATGCCAACGACGAAATTTGGATGGACGGCGAATTCAAGAACGGGCAACTCTTTGATGGTAAGGTTTATGACTACGATCAGGACGGCATTCTACAAAAGGTCCGCATCTTCAAAAATGGGAAGTATCATTCAGAAGGGCAGCTCTAATTAGCGGGTTTTATTAATTTTACCCTCAAATTTTACACATGAAAGCATATGTATTCCCTGGTCAAGGCGCTCAATTCACAGGAATGGGCAAAGACCTCTATGAACAATCAGAACTTGCCCGCTCCATGTTTGCGAAGGCAAATGACATACTCGGATTCGATATCCAACAAATCATGTTTGAAGGAACTGAAGAAGCCCTCAAGCAAACCAATGTAACGCAGCCAGCTATCTTTTTGCACAGCACCATTTTAGCAGCTTGTCTTGGCGATTCATTTCAGCCAGATATGGTTGCAGGTCACTCTTTAGGTGAATTTTCTGCATTAGTGGCCAACAAAACCCTTTCTTTCGAAGATGGCTTGCGTTTGGTTGCTCAGCGCGCTGCTGCCATGCAAAAGGCTTGTGAGCTTGAGCCATCAACAATGGCGGCCATTCTTGGTCTAGAAGATGAAGTAGTAGAACGCGTTTGTTCTGAAATCGATGGCGTGGTAGTGGCAGCCAATTACAATTGCCCAGGACAGCTTGTCATTTCAGGAAGTGTAGCTGCAGTTGAAGCTGCTTGCGCCGCACTTACAGAGGCCGGAGCTAAACGCGCGCTTGTTTTACAAGTTGGCGGTGCTTTCCACTCACCACTCATGGAACCTGCTCGTGAAGAATTAGCTGCAGCGATTGAAGCTACGCATTTTGCAACACCAAGTTGCCCAGTTTACCAAAATGTCAATGCCCAAGCAGTTACCGACCCCGGACAAATCAAGGCAAACCTAGTGACGCAATTAACCGGTGCCGTCCGTTGGACTCAAATCATGCAAAACATGTTGGCCGACGGCTGTTCTGAAGTGATTGAAGTGGGCCCAGGCAAGGTATTGCAAGGTCTTTTCAAGAAGGTAGACCGCGAGATCCCGACAGCAAGCGCTAGCATTGCGCAATAATTTTATGGAAAAAGTTTCTCTCTAGCATCTTTGAAGAAAACATGCTTATGAAAAACTTCTTTTTTGTGTGGACGCTCGTAGCAGCCATAAACACAGTTGCCCAATCTGGAACTGGTGATGTCATCGGAACCTTTATCAATTTTGATACCCAACAACCTGTTGCTGGTGCAAAAGCCATGATTCGTGAAAATGGCCATGTCTATTTAGCGTTGTCTAATGACGAAGGTCGTTTCAGAATTGTAGGTGTGCCGGCTGGCACCTATCAGGTTGCGGGTTACTTTCAAAAGGACAGCACCGAAAAAGTAACTGTTGAAGTGCTCATAGATGCTTATGCCAATGCGGGCGATCTGTATTTTGCCTCCAAAACACAAGTCACTGAAGCCATCCGTTTAAACGGTGGTCGTTATGAAAAAGCGCGCATTCAGATCAGTGAAGTACCCATGATGACGATCAGTTCTAAGCAAATCAAGTTCAGACCTGACAAATTTAGTGTGGTTGATATGGTGGCAAATTCCAATTCGGATATCAAAAAAGACGAAGATGGTAACCTCATGTTCAGAGGGGCAAGAAAGGGCGACATGATTTACATGCTTGATGGCATCAAATCTAATGAGGTATTCAATGTGCCAAGTAGTGCCATTGGCCGAATTACAGTGTATACTGGTGGTTTGCCTGCTAAATATGGCGATACACTAGGTGGAGCGGTTATTTTAGAAACTAAAAGTTATTTTGATTTGTACCGCGAGTGGGAATTGAGTCAGCCCGATTGATCTTTATTTTTTTGAATGAAATTCAGGAGCCTGTGCATAGGTGATTTCCCACAAGAAAAGACCATGTGCAGGCACTGACACGGCTGCTTCTGAGCGGTCTTTTGCAGCAATAATTGCGGGTATTTCGGTAGGCGAAACTTTCCCGAGCCCCACTTCTAAAAGTGTTCCGACAATGGCCCGCACCATATTACGGAGAAAGCGATTTGCTGATATTTCAAAGAAAACCTCGTTGCCTTCATTGTGCCATTTGGCGCTAAACACCTCGCAAATGTTTGTCTTGACATCGGTATGCAACTTTGAAAACGAACCAAAATCTTGGACACCTACTAAATACTTTGCGGCCTCATTCATTGCTTCAAAATCTAGCTGACTTTGAACATACCAACTGAAATGCTCTTTGAACGGATTTTTTTGCTGGTGTATAAAGTACCGATAGGTTCTTTGCGTCGCATCGAAGCGCGCATGTAGGTCATGTTGCATTTCCCAAGCCTGAAAAAAAGCGAGGTCTGGGGGTGTCATGCGATTGAGCTTAAAAATCAGTTGTTGTGGATCCCAATTAATCGGTAAATCGGTGTGCAGGAAATATTGCTGGGCATGAACCCCCGCATCGGTGCGGCCACAACCCACTACGTCAATTTTTTGATTGCCGTGCAACTTCGAGAGTGCCGTCTCAATTTCTTCTTGCACGCTGGATGCGTTGGGTTGAATTTGCCACCCATGATACGCACTTCCGTTGTAGGCCAAAGAAATAAAATAACGCGGCACTATTCAGGTTTTGGAACGAAAAACAGTGGAGGCAAAGTTTGGATAGGCGCTTCAAAGAGATTATAGCTGTATACGCCCTCTAGTTCACTGACGCTGGCCCAAACAATTTTGTTGTTTTTCCAGTCTATTTGAAGATGTGTGTCATCAAGTGAGGTATTGATCTGAGCACCAAGGTTCTGAGGTGCTGACCATTTGTCGTCTTCGAGATGACAATAAAAAAGGTCATAACCGCCCATGCCCGGATGAGTGTCTGAGGCGAAAACAAGCCATTGCCCATCGGGGCTTACAAACGGTGTTGTTTCGCGGCCTTCGGTATTGATGCCTTGGGCCAGTGGCGTTGCTGTTTCTTGCCAAATGCCATTGGTGTTTTTAAGCGTAAAAATTTCAGTTGCGTATTTTTCTGCGAGGCGATCGGAGACAAAGTACAATTCTATGGTGAAATTGTCGCCATCGGTCCAGAGGGTATCTGTCAAAGTAGGCGAACCCTCAAAATAGCTGAGGTTTAGGCCAGGAATCGAG
>JAURHO010000161.1 GCA_030833265.1 Crocinitomicaceae bacterium
TCTAAACCAGAAGTTTTAGATAAATTGGAACGTCGACTTATTCAGTTAAAAATTGAAAGAGAAGCAGTTCGCAAAGAAAAAGACGATGCTTCTCAAAAGCGTATGCAGCTTATTGAAGAAGAGATCCTGAAACTTCAAAAAGAGTATGCCGACCTTGAAGAGGTTTGGAAGTCAGAAAAAGCCCAAGCCCAAGGTGGCGCGGTTATCAAAGAAGAAATTGACCGTACACGCTTTCAAATTGAGGAACTCAAGCGCAAGGGTGACTTCAATAAAGTGGCTGAACTTCAATATGGCAAATTGCCCGAATTAGAAAAGCGTATGAAAGCGGCTAATGCCGTTGACGAATCAGAGGGGCAAACCCACGTTATGCGTCTACTGAGGACGCAGGTCGGAGCGGAGGAAATTGCTGAAGTTGTTGCTCGTGCCACAGGGATTCCTGTCTCTAAACTGATGCAAGGCGAACGTGAAAAATTGCTGCTGATGGAGGAGAGACTTCATGCGCGGGTGGTCGGGCAAGATGAAGCTATCGTGGCCGTATCCAACGCTATTCGCCGCAGTCGAGCTGGATTAAGCGACCCCTCAAGACCAACTGGATCATTTCTGTTTTTAGGCCCCACAGGTGTGGGTAAAACAGAGCTTTGCAAAGCACTTGCTGGATTCTTGTTTGACAGCGAGGACCATTTGGTTCGCATCGATATGAGCGAATTCATGGAGAAGCATTCTGTGAGCAAACTCATAGGCGCACCTCCAGGTTATGTCGGTTACGACGAGGGTGGCTACTTAACTGAAATCGTTCGTCGCAAGCCTTATTCAGTTATTTTGATGGATGAAATAGAAAAAGCGCATCCAGATGTATTTAATATTCTTTTACAGGTTCTTGACGATGGGCGTTTGACCGATGGTCAAGGCAGAACAGTTGATTTTAAAAATACGGTTATAGCTATGACTTCAAACATTGGGTCGCATTTGATCCAAAAAATGACTGGTGCAGACTATCTAGACATCAAGGAAGCTGTGTGGGACGAGCTGAAGAATCACTTTAGACCAGAGTTTTTAAACCGTATAGATGAAACCGTTGTCTTTCATTCACTGGATGCAAAGCACATCGCAAAAATCGCTGACATTCAATTGAAGGTTCTTTCACAGCGGTTAAGACGTATGGACATTGTTATAGATGTCTCTCCCGCAGCTTTGGAGGAATTGGCCAAGGTGGGTTTTGACCCAGTTTTTGGTGCTAGACCACTTAAACGAGCCATACAACAACGCATTGAAAATCCGCTTTCAAAGATGTTGCTTGAAGGTAAATTTGGTCCTCATGACACCATACAGATAAACGTAGACCCCATCCTTTCTCCTGGAGAATTTATGTTTACCAAAGCCTAATTTGACTTAAAAAAAAGGCCGCTTACGCGGCCTTTTTTGTTTTGGAAAGAACTTATGACAAGTGCTTACCAATCAGGCTAGCAAGTTCAAACATGGTGACTTGCGATTTACCGAATACAGCTTTGAGTTTGTCATCTGCATTGATGTTACGTTTGTTGACCTTGTCTTGCAAAGCGTGCTTTTTGATGTACGCCCACAATTTGCTCACTACTTCAGTGCGAGCCAATGGGGTAGAACCCACAACAGCTGCCAATGCTGCGCTTGGTGTCAAGGGCTTCATGAAAGCCGCGTTAGGGGTACGCTTTTTAGCGGGTGCTTTCTTTGCTGCTTTTTTAGCAGGCGCTTTTTTTGCTACTGCTTTTTTTGCAGGTACTTTTTTGGCGGGCGCTTTTTTAGCTACAGGCTTTTTAGCAGGAGCTTTTTTAGCGGGGGCTTTTTTTGCTGCTACTTTTTTGGCTGGTGCTTTTTTAGCTATAGGCTTTTTAGCAGGTGCTTTCTTTGCAGGGGATTTTTTTGCAGCCGTTTTTTTTGCTGCTTTCTTTGCAGTTGCCATTTTCATTTTCCTTCTAGAAGTGAGTGAAATGCCGCTAGCTTTATAGCTTTTGTCGGCAGTTCTAATCCTAATGGAGAAAATGCCTTTTTTTTATAGATTTACCTGCTTTTCCCAATGAAAACGTTGTTTTTTCAATTTTGACCTGCATTGGTACCAATTGGCTGCTTTGCTTTTGATATCGTAATCATTAATTTCATAATACAAAATATTTTTTGTAGAGCATTGTTTTTAAACAGTTAAATTTATTTCATATATAAGACACAAGAGCAATTTAAGTCTTATATAAGATATACAATAACCATGTTGATTTTTCTTTTTTCTAAACTTTTCCATGGAGTGACAAATGCCTAAAGACATCACAGAGCAATTAAGCCGCGAACAACAGATAAGTGCCCTCGAAAAAGACTGGGCAACAAACCCTCGTTGGAAGGGAATCAAGCGGGGTTACAGCGCTGCGGACGTCGTGCGTTTGCGTGGATCCTTTCCGATTGAATACACCTTGTCACGTCGTGGTGCAGAAAAACTGTGGGATTTGGTCAACAACGAACCCTATGTCAATTGCTTAGGTGCATTGACAGGTGGGCAAGCTATGCAGCAAGTTAAAGCTGGTATCAAGGCCATTTATTTGTCTGGCTGGCAAGTCGCTGCTGACAATAACTCTTATGCGTCCATGTACCCTGACCAGTCTTTGTACCCTGTGGATTCTGTGCCAACAGTGGTTGAGCGTATCAACAATACCTTCCGCCGCGCCGATGAAATTCAATGGTCCAAAGGTGTTAATCCTTCCGACAATGGCTATATAGACTATTTCGCCCCCATCGTTGCTGATGCAGAAGCTGGTTTTGGTGGTGTACTGAATGCTTTCGAATTGATGAAAGCCATGATCCGTGCCGGTGCAGGCGGCGTGCATTTTGAAGATCAACTGGCATCTGTCAAAAAATGCGGTCATATGGGTGGCAAGGTGCTGGTGCCTACTGCAGAGGCTGTTCAAAAATTGGTTGCTGCCCGTATGGCTGCAGATGTCTGTGGTGTTCCTACGCTCGTGATTGCACGTACCGATGCTGAAGCAGCAGATTTGTTGACCAGTGATTACGACGCCAATGACAAGCCTTTCATCACGGGTGAGCGAACTGCTGAAGGCTTCTACAAAACCAAAAAAGGCATGGATCAAGCTGTTTCCCGTGCTATTGCCTATGCCCATTACGCTGATTTGGTGTGGTGTGAAACAGGCACTCCCGATCTGGAATTTGCCCGCAAATTTGCTGAAGCGGTTCACAAAGTTCATCCAGGAAAGATGTTGGCTTATAACTGCTCACCGTCCTTCAATTGGAAGAAAAACTTGGATGACGCAACCATCGCCAAATTCCAGCGTGAGTTGGGTGCCATGGGTTACAAGTACCAGTTCATCACATTGGCTGGCATTCACTCTATGTGGTTCAATATGTTTGACTTGGCGCAAGATTACGCTGCACGCGGTATGTCTGCATATGTCGAGAAGGTTCAAGAGCCAGAATTCGCTGCGCGCAACCGTGGCTACAGTTTTGTGTCGCACCAACAAGAAGTAGGAACAGGCTACTTTGATGATGTCACCACGGTTATCCAAGGCGGTCAATCCAGTGTTACCGCTTTGACTGGCTCTACCGAGGAAGAACAATTCCATTGATTCGCTAGGTTCTGTCGTTCCTCTCAAACAGGCCTCTTGGGGCCTGTTTTTTATGGGAAAATGACATTGCAAGCAAGTAAGCGCGGTTCTGACCGCGCTTTTGTTTTACTTTCATCATGGTTCACTGATCCAACCTATGCTCCAAATCACCTTGCCGGATGGCTCTCTTCGCGAATATCCTGGTCCTGTCTCGGTTGCAGATGTTGCACTTTCTATTGGCACAGGCTTAGCCAAAGCGGCTTTGGCGGGTAATGTCAATGGAGAGGTGGTCGACACCAGTTATGTGATAAGCGAAAACGCTCGGTTGGCCATATTGACTGCCAAAGATGCCCAAGGCTTGGAAGTCATTCGCCACTCTACAGCACATTTGCTTGCTTATGCGGTGAAGTCTTTGTATCCAGATGCACAAGTCACTATTGGTCCCGTGATCGAGAACGGCTTTTATTACGATTTTTCATACAGTCGCCCGTTTACACCT
>JAURHO010000016.1 GCA_030833265.1 Crocinitomicaceae bacterium
GTTGCTTGGTTTGTCAAAACGAGTCTTTGGCTTCGTCCCGCGCCGAGTTGGCCAACGACTTGCGAGAAGAAGTTCGCAAACTCATTCGGCAAGACAAAAGCGATGGTCAAATCAAAGATGCGGAAGCCGCCGCATTTTTACTTTCTATCTGGGATCCGAAGGAGAAAAACACCATGAAAATTGACCTCTGGACCAAAGACATGACCATCGAGGAAATGAAGCAGTTTTTCCACCAGACACTTCTGACCATGGCTGACACTTTTGAACGCGCAACTGGCGAACACCTTATTTCAGAGGACCTCCGCGATTACTGCTATCATTTTGCCGATAAAATGAACATCTTACCCGAATAATGAAGACCATTATTCGAAAAATGGGCACTCAGTTTGGAGACCCGATTGACTATTATGTTCGGGTCAACGAGCAGCACATTTCACTAAATGCTTTGATTGGTCAACACCTTCACCTTCAATTTACAGGGCAAATATTTTGTCAGGAATGCAGCAAGAAAATCAATAAGTCTTTTGGCGAAGGATTTTGCTTCAATTGTTTCTCGACAGCAGCTGCAGCAAGCCCTTGCATTATTAGGCCAGAACTTTGCCAAGCACACTTAGGCTTGGGCCGAGACCCCGAATTTGAACAAAAACATCATAACCAACCGCATCTGGTTTACCTAGCGCTAACGCAGCATATAAAGGTTGGTATCACACGCAAAACACAAGTTCCGACGCGTTGGATTGATCAGGGCGCCCAACAAGCACTTATTTTAGCGGAAACACCAAACCGATATTTGGCGGGTGTTTTAGAGGTGGCCCTCAAAGAGCACTTCAGCGACAAAACCAATTGGCAACTGATGTTGCGCAATGTTCAAGCCACAGACCAACCCAACCTTCTCTCTGAAAAATGGGAACTTGAAGAACTCCTCCCGCAAGACCTCACTCAATACTGGACCGACGACGAAGAAATCTGGAAGCTCAATTATCCGGTTACGCAGTACCCCGATAAAGTCCAAGCGCTTTCTTTTGATAAAACTCCAGAAATAAGCGGCATATTGACAGGCATCAGGGGACAATATTTGTACTTTGATCAAATAAATGTCCTAAACTTGCGCAAACACACCGGTTACGAAGTCATATGGCAACTTTAATTCGCAGTATTTTAGATCTTATCTACCCGATTTTTCGCCGGTTTTTCGATCGGCAAACTTACTATTATGCAGCTTGTGGCGGCGGAAACTTAGTCTTGAGTTGGATTTTGTTTTTTGTGTTTTATCAGTACTTGTTTGCCAAACGTATTTTTCAATTTGACCTCGGCACTTTGCATTACATCATCTCGGCTTATACCCTGAGCTCAATGCTTTGTTTTGTAACTGCCTTTTTAATTGGATTTTTGCTCAATAAATATGTGGTGTTTACCGAAAGTAGCCTCAATACTGGAAGTCAATTTGTAAGGTACAGCATGAGCGCAGTGCTGACCTGGATTGGCAATTATTTGCTGCTCAAAACTTTCATTGAAGGCTTTGGCTTTTATCCGTCTATAGCTAATGTGCTTTCGAGCGCTGCCATGGTGGTCGTGGCATACTTAATGCAGCGCAACTTTACCTTTAAGTAATTATTGGCAAATTAAAGTGTCTATCCAAGGTGAATAGGCAGCCCAAATACCTAGTGCTCCGCCTGCAATATTGCTTGGCACATTGGTAGGAACAGCAAAAGGGCTTCCTCCTGAATACATTTGGTTGTATTTTTTCTCAAAATAATTATACTCTTTGGGGCCAATTTTAGAAAGCTTCACGACCACTGTGTCTCCTAATTTGAAAAAGCCTCTGTACGGATTATTGGCTGTGGTATCCTGAAAACTCATGGGATTTTCATAGCCGAACTCAAAAGTTAGGCCGTTAAAAAACTTGTCATTGAAATACGGATTGAAGGTCTTGGAGAAGGTCGCCTCTTGAAGGTATTTCACTTCCCAACAATAGGCATCTGTCGTATTTCCTGGATCGGAAAGTTGAGCCCAAGTAAAACCGCGATCTGTGAAATTACCTTCGGGTTTCCAGTACAATGAATCGAGCGCAACAGGCTCGGTTATTCTCGAGCTAGATGTATAAGTTTTACCGTTGTGCTGTATTTGCAAGGTGTAGGTCTTGCCTACTTCACCCAACATATTTAGCGAGATATATGCACATAAATGCAAGCTACTAAGTGCAGCTGCCGGTACGCCAAAAATTCCTGCGGCAACATCTTCAAGGCCTGGAGGGAGGTCATCGGTACAAATTTTAGTGAGCGTATCTGTAGTGGTGCCATCAGAGAGCAACACAACAGCATCATCAACAAAACTATTTAGATATGTTTCGAAGTTGGTCGTTGAATAAACGTTGCTTGTTTTTGAAAGCAAAACAATGGCAGGCATCCCTGTTTCAATACGGCCATCGACAACGAGTTGTTCTTTGTAGCCGGGCAAATCAATTTGCACTTCTTTGGTACAGGAGACAAAAAGAACGGTTGCCGTAAGGAAAAAACCTAGGTATTTTAAAATTCGAAATTCCATGTGACACTTGGTATAATTGGAAATAAAGAGACTTGTTTGATCTTGAGAGAGAAATCGCCGGACATGAAATCGCCGTTGTTATCTACATACAAAAAGAACGGATTCATGCGATTATAAACATTGTAAACAGAGAATGACCAATTGCTTTGATAAGCCTTCTTCACTTGAATATCAAGTCCTGTTGCCGGATCTGTTTTGGTTTTAAATTTCTTGCCGTAGAGCGTTGCGCTGATATCTAAACGGTGATAAGGAGCCATTCTGGTCGAATTCCGTGGTCCGTATTGAAAAAGTAAATTTTGATCTTGTACATACCAACTTGATGGCAAGGTCAGGGTATTTCCTGTGGCATAAATAAAACAGGCACTAAAAACCCAGCGCTCATTGAGTTTGTAGGTTCCTACTACGGTGAGGTCATGCCTGCGGTCATATTTGGCCGGATAAACATTGCCTTCATTGATGTCCGGAAAGCGTCTTTCTGTTTTAGCCCATGTGTAACCGATCCAGCCGGTAAAAGCACCTTGGGTTTTCTTCAAGAAGAATTCAGCGCCATAGGCCCATCCTTCACCGTAAACTAATAAATTGTCTGTGTTGTCATTGATGTTGTCTCCGGGCAATGCTCCTTCTTTGAACTCGATGAGGTTTTTCATGCCTTTGTAGTACAGCTCCACAGAGGCTTCATAGCGGTCTTTGTCAAAGTTCTTGAAATAGCCAATGGATGTCTGAAATCCTTTTTCAGGCTTTGCGAGATCTGTTGTTGGGAACCAAATATCAGTTGGTAACGAAACTGCACTCAAGGTTACCAAATGCACATATTGGTAGTTGTAGGCATACCCTGCTTTGATCGAGCTGTTATCGGGAAGCAAATAGCGCAAGGCAAAACGCGGTTCGAGACCTTGATAAAAAGCAATAACATCGTTGCGACCATAATGAATGGTGCTATCAAATGTAGAAATTCCGTCTCCTTTGATGTAGCGATCAAATGGACCAACATGAGAGAAAGTGCTGTATCGCAGGCCCACATTGAAGCGCCAAGCATCATTCAGGTCAAATTCATCGAGCGCGTAAAGACCTGTCTCATGCGAATATAAGTGCTGAATACTGCCCGTGTTGAACGTAACGGTATCGTTTTGAGCGGAAAGACCTTGAGGCGTAAAATCATGATAGGTATAGGCCGCACCAAATTTTATGCGATGTTTTGGGTTGGGAAAATAAGAGAAGTCGACTTTTGTTGTGTAGTCTCTGATACCAGAGGTTAAAGCAACCCTGAACTCATCTTGGGTCGAGGCAAATTGAAATTTGTAGTCTGAATAGGTCAAGGTCGTGTTCATGAATAACTTGCTTGTAAACAAGTGATTCCAACGCAAGGCACCTATTCCGTTGCCCCAAGGCATTTCTACTTTGAACCCGCCATTTTTATCTTTAAATGAAAAGATATCTTTACCGTAGTAGGCACTTAAATAAATGCGGTCTTTAGCCGACAATTTGTAATTGAGTTTGGCATTGACATCGTAAAAGAAATAACCCGAACCCGCAAATGGAGAAGAATCTGGGATCGCTGCTTTTGCAATGAGGTCGATGTAGGTGCGGCGGGCCGAAACGATAAACGAACCCTTGTCTTTTTTAAGTGGGCCTTCTATAGTTAAGCGAGAGGAAATGGCACCGATTCCGCCCTTCACTTTTATTTGTTTGAGGTTACCTTCGTTCATGTTAACTTCAAGTACCGAAGACAAGCGCCCGCCGAAGTTGGCTGGCATGCCGCCTTTGATCAGGTTTACGCTGTTAATGGCATCCGCATTGAAAACTGAGAAGAAACCAAAAAGATGCGAAGCATTGTAAACCACCCCTTCGTCAAGTAGTACCAAGTTTTGATCAGGGCCACCTCCTCTTACATAAAAGCCTTGTCCTCCTTCAGAAACAGAAGAAACACCAGGCAATAATTGCAATGTTTTGACAACATCTACCTCACCCATAAAAGCTGGCAAGGTTTTAACTTGGTCCATCTTGAGTTCCATCTGACCCAATTTGGTAGAGGTTACGTTGTCTGATCTCTTGCCCGTTACCCGGATATCTTTGGTCTCTTGGACGGCCATTTCTAGCTCTACATTTCGGGTCTGATTTTCAGAAAGCGCAATCGTTAAAACTTGTATCTGAAAGCCATCGGCGCGAAATTCAATTGTATAGTTTCCGGATGGAATGGTGAGGCTGTAAAAGCCATAGGCATTGACCACCGCACCTGTTTTGAGTTCTTGCACAAACACTTTTGCGTAAGAAAGCGCCTCGCCGTTTCTGAGGTCGGTGATATAACCACTCAGGGTAGGTTTCTTTTGGGCAAAAGCACCAAAAGACAAACAAAGAAAAGAAACAAGGAGAAAACGGAGCATAAAAAAAATATATTCTGAGTACGAAAGAGCGGCACAAAGGTAACGCTAAAGCAACAAAAAAAAGCAGCAAATGTTTGTGCCGAATAGTTGTTAATTTTGCTGCAATGGAGCAACAAGTATTTTATTTACCGCAGCATCGGCTCGGCCCGCTTTTGGGCCTTGGTGTACACGCTGCATTTACTTGTGAAGAAACTGTCAAAATTGCTGATTTTCAAGCTTTCTTAAATGCACAACAGGGGCAGTATATTTTCGGAACAATCAGCTACGATTACAAAAACAGCCTCGAAGCACTCACTTCTGACAATCCTGATGAATGCCGCTACCCGCTTCTGCATTTTTGGGTCCCAAAATCAGTCTTTATTTTAACTGAAAAACCGCAGCATCTGGCCGGTGAAAACAATATTGCAGACCAAGAAGCAGCGCAGCATTTTTGGGAAAAACTGCAACATCCTGAGGCCTATTTTCAAGCTCAATTCAAAGAAAGAACAACTAAAGCCACTTACTTTGATCGTTTTGCTCAAATAAAAAAAGCCCTACAGCAAGGAGATATTTACGAGCTGAATTACTGCCAAGAGTTTTACGCTGAACAAATTGCCATTGAACAACCTGTGCAACTATTCGCTCATTTAACGCAGCTTACCCAGGCACCACATGCGGCATACATTCAGACACCAAGCCATTTTGTGTTTTGTGCAAGTCCAGAGCGGTTTCTTGAAAAAAGAGGTGAGCTCCTGCGCTCCGAACCAATTAAGGGAACAGCGCCACGCCATCCCGATGCGCAAAAAGATGAAGCCAACGCCAAACAACTCATAAATGATCCGAAAGAACGCGCCGAAAACATCATGATTGTCGATCTCGTGAGAAACGACTTGTCTCAGTTGGCGCAAAAAGGCACTGTAGCCGTAGAAGAACTCTGTGAAATTTACAGTTTTGCAACCGTTCATCAAATGATTTCCAAAATTAGTTGTGTGTTAAAGCCGAACACCAGCTTCACCGATATCTTAAAGCACACTTTTCCTATGGGCAGCATGACCGGCGCACCTAAAATCTCGGCCATGCAACACATTGAAAGACTAGAAGATTTCAAACGCGGACTCTACTCAGGAAGTATTGGCTTAATTGAACCCAACGGTGACTTCGATTTCAATGTGGTCATTCGAAGTCTGATTTATAACAGAAATACCAACTATTTATCGTGTTCGGTAGGGAGTGCCGTAACTATTGACGCCGCTGCTGAAAAGGAATACCAAGAATGCTTGCTCAAAGCCAATAAATTAATTTATGGCCTCCAGTCTTGATCACATTCAAAATGCTCTGAAGTCGCAACTTGAACAAATCAATGCCGCGACCTATTTAGTAGCGGTGAGCGGAGGCCTAGACTCGATGCTTTTATTGCACATTTTAAACACTTTGAAGGCACCCATCTGCGTATTGCATGTCAACTACCGGCTGCGCGGAGAGGAAAGTGAACGCGATGCCCAAATAGTAGAAGAATTTTGCCAACAGCAGCAAATCAAGCTGCACAAATATTGTGTTTCAAATACTGAACAAAAAGACCTAAAAGCCGCAAATTTACAGGCTAAAGCACGTGAATTGCGCTATGCTTTTTTTGAAGAGATCAGACAGCAGTATCCGGACAGCGTGGTGTGTACAGCCCAACACGCCGATGACCAAATTGAAACTTTTTGGTTACAACTTTCACGTGGTGCTGGAATGAAAGGACTTGCCGGAATGCAAGTTTTATCGAATCAGATTTTTAGACCATTTTTGAATTGGCACAAACAAGATTTACTAAGCGCTGCTCAAGAACTTGGCCTCAACTGGCGAGAAGATCAAAGCAACAATAGTTTGGTCTACCGCCGTAACTTATGGAGAAAGCAACTTTTACCTGAATTAGAACAGCAAATCCCAGACCTGAAGGCTGCTACCCTATTGCTACAAGACCATTTCAGCAAAGAAATAAGGGCCCAAAGCAAGCTGCTTCCCGGCCTGCAACTACAACTGAAAAATAACAAAAGCATCACTTTAAAAGAAATATCTGAACTGTCTGCTTTTCAATTTATTGAGTTGTTTAAATTTTTTGAAATTCCCGCTCATATTATCCAGCGCATTCCCGAATTATTTGCAGCTAAAAATGGCACCTCTCTTGTTTGGACGACTGCAAATAAACAGCAGGCCAAGCTCATCAGTTTTGAGCAAAAAATTTGGTTATTTCTCCCTGAAACAGAAGTGGAATGTCCTTTTGATTTGGAACTTGAAAGCTACACCACACTCATCCACTCAACTGATTTCGATTTGAAAACCATTTATTTAGACGCTCAAAAGATTGTGGGCACCCTCAATTTTCGGGCTTTAAGGGAAGAGGACCAGTTATTTCCAAACGGCATGACAGGGAAAAAGTCTGCTTTTGAAATCCTGAAAGAAAATAAGATTCCGGCAGATTTACGCAGTTCCTATTTTGGACTTTTTGACCAAGAAAAGTTACTCTTGATTCCGGAAATGAAACTGGACAAAAGAGCACTCGCTACTGAGCAAACCACACAGGTGCTAAAAGTAAGCATCAAGAAAAAGCAGTAAATTTGACCATGAGCGCACTGCCACCAGATTTCATTGACCGCATTCAAAACGATGCTTTTTATCCCGAAAATCTACTTGAATCCCTTGAAAAACAAGCGCCTACATCAGTTAGAATTCATCCAAGAAGAAAGAATACGCTCCATTTAACAGCTCCCGTTGCTTGGAACAATGAGGGTTTTTATTTAGCCGAACGACCCAGCTTTACCTATGACCCGCTATTTCATGCAGGGGCTTACTACCCACAAGAAGCAGGTTCAATGTATTTGCGCCAAGCGCTTGAAGCACTGAGCTTACCAGAAAATCCTGTCGTACTGGACCTCAGCGCCGCACCAGGCGGAAAGAGCACTTTAATTGCCGGTTTTTTGAATCAAAAAGGCATTTTAATTGCCAATGAAATCAATCGTTCTAGGGCTTATATTTTAGCTGAAAACTTAAGCAAATGGGGGTATTCCAATACCTTTGTTTGCAATCACCCCCCCGAAGAATTATCTGTACTGAACGGCAAAATCGATGTCTTACTCATTGACGCGCCTTGTTCGGGTGAAGGCATGTTTCGCAAAGACCTCGCCGCCCGCAACGAATGGTCAGTTGCCGCTGCCGCTCATTGCGCTGTAAGGCAAGAACAAATCCTTGAAGACACCTGGTCTCTTCTCAAAGAAAATGGCTAATTGATCTACTCGACTTGTACATTTAATCCGGAAGAAAATGAAAACCTGCTTCAAAAGTTAATGTCAACGGAATTTGAAGCGACTGCTGTAAAGCTACCACACTTTGCAGGCCTGCGAGCAGACCGTTTTCAAATGGGCTATTACTTCTTTCCAGGCCAAACAGAAAGCGAAGGATTCTATATTGCGGTCTTTCAAAAGACGGGTGGAAATTCAAATCAAAGAAAAAAAGACAAGGATAAAGGCAAATCCAAATCTGGACACGCTGCAAAACACACCGCTTTAAGCGCTGAACTTCCTTTGATACAACACATACCTCACTTCATTTGGTCGGAAACCGATCAATTACAGGCCACCACACCATTTGCATTTGAATTTTACCAGCAAATCAACGGACTGCACTGGCTCAAAAGGGGTTTACATCTTGCACAACAATTTAAAAAATCATGGGCTCCTGCCTACGATTTAGTATACAGCCTCGACCTTCAATGGGAACTCCCAACGCTTGCTGTTGAACACGAAAAAGCTTTGCAAATATTACATGGCGAGAGCCAGACTTGCAGCGCCGAAGCGGGACATTATTTAATTACATATCAAGGACAGCACATCGCTATGGTCAAGCAATTGGGCCAGCGTTTCAACAACTTACACCCTACTGAATGGCGCATTCGTCATTTACCAAAGAAATAAGCATGGAATTAGCATTTGCACACGAAAAACTGCTCAAGTACATCTCGGATCGCGTTCAAATTACTGAAGCGGAAGCACAAATTATTAAAGACAAGTTTCACCTCCGAAAACTTTCGAAAAAGGACTATTTTGTAAGTGTTGGCAACACCAATTTCCAACAAGGATATGTCGTTGGTGGCGCGTTGCGCGTTTTCTACACCGATCCAAAAGGCAATGAACATGTCATGTATTTTGCTTTTGCTGATTGGTGGGTGGGCGACCTCGCTGGCTTTCATTTCAACGAAGCAGCTACGCTGAGCGTACAAGCATTGGAGGACAGCTACATTTTAGAAGTTTCTAAATCCGATATCGAAGAAATGTACTTACAAGTACCGGCCTTAGAAAGACTTTTTAGAATCATGGCGCAAAGAACGCTGGCCGTGCTTCAAAAACGCTTTTTACTGACCATCTCTTCACATGCCGAGGAACGCTATAAAGAACTCTTACAAAGACACCCGGGCATCGAACAAATTGTAGCACAACATCAAATTGCTTCCTATTTAGGCATCTTACCCGAGAGTTTGAGTAGAATGAAGAAAAAACTTTACGTATCTTCGCCAAACAAAAAATAAATCATGAAACAACTGAAAAGAATTTCTCTTGCCATCGCTTTATTCGTTGGTATTTTCGTCAGAGCTGACGAAGGCATGTGGTTTTTAATGTTTATCGACCGCCTGAACCACCGCGATATGCAAAAAATGGGTCTTCAACTTACTTCAGAAGAGATCTATAGCATCAACAACTCAAGCTTGAAAGATGCTGTCGTTCAATTCAATGGTGGTTGTACTGCCGAGCTTATTTCAAAAGATGGCTTACTCTTAACCAACCACCACTGTGGTTACGATGCCATCGCTGAGCTTTCAACACCTGAGCACGACTACCTCACAAACGGTTATTGGGCAGCAGACCACAGTCAAGAACTTAAGCCAAAGTCTTTATATGTGCGCTTCTTTGTTCGCATGGATGACTGCAGCAAACGCGTGCTTTCAAAAGTGTCTAAAAACATGACCGAGGCGGAACGCGAAAAAGCCATCCGTGAAGAAATTGCACTTATTGAGAAAGAAAACAGCGAAGGCGGAAAATACGTAGTAAACGTGCGCTCTTTCTTCCAAGGCAATGAATTTTACTACTTTGTTTACCAAGACTATAAAGATGTTCGCCTGGTAGGTACACCACCAAACAGCATCGGAAAATTTGGTGGCGACACCGACAACTGGGAATGGCCACGCCACACCGGTGACTTCTCTATGTTCCGTGTTTACGCTGATGCCAACGGAAATCCAGCTGATTTTTCAAGCACAAACGTTCCTTTACATCCAAAGCACCACTTACCTGTCAATATGAAAGGTGTTAAAGAAGGTGACTTCGCCATGATTTTAGGTTATCCTGGTCGTACTAACCGTTGGTTGCCAGCAGGTGGAATTGATCAAAATGTCAAGTATGCTTACCCAGCTTGGGTTGAAGCTTCTAAAACAGCCATGGATGCCATGAAAGTATACATGGATAAAGACCAAGCTGTAAACCTAAATTACGCGTCCAAATATGCAAGAATTGCCAATTACTGGAAAAATCGCCAAGGCATGATTGACGCCTTAACAAAATTCCAGACAGCCGCTGCAAAAGCGAAAAACGAAGCCAAATTTGACGCTTGGGCCAATCTTCCAAAAAACAAAGCGACTTACGGGGATGTCATTAAAAACATCAACGCTTACTATGCCGCTACCAATGACAAATCACGTCACGACAACTATCTTCAAATCTTGTTCAGAGGTTCAGAATATGCCGCTATTTCAAGAGGTTTGGGCGCACAACTGATGGCCTATGCTAAAGCGAGCGCAAACGAGCGTGCAGCCATGAAAGACGAACTGAAAGCAGCGATCGATGAGTTTTTTGCCAACAGCTACGCTCCTGCTGAAATTGACATACTGATCAATGGCCTTAATCTTTATGCAGCCAAAGCGAACTATGAGCTCGAGCCAGGTATTCAGGCAATGTATGCCGATGGTTCAGTTGAAACGGAGGTTCGCGCCATGTTTGCGGTCTCTTTATTTGCTGCAAAAAACAGACTTTATGCTTTCTTAGAAATCCCGAATGCGGGCATGATCGAAAACGATCCTTTCTTTGCCTTGTCTACTAACATCATCAAGCACTTAAACAAGCGCTCTGACGAACTCACACGCTTGACAGACGAATACAATAAAGCGTACCGTTTACTTGTGGCTGGTTTGCGCGAGTCTGGCCTTAGCACCATTCAATACCCAGATGCAAACAGCACTTTGCGTTTAACCTACGGAAAAGTGAGTGCTTTGCCTGCTGACAAAAGAAATGATGCAAAAGTCAATTACTACACAACACTTCAAGGCACCATCAATAAGTACAAGCCGAATGATCAAGAATTTGATTTACCAAAGCGCCTTATCGAACTAAATGCTAAAAAAGATTTTGGGCCTTACGCTGACAAAGCAGGTTATATGCCAGTTAACTTCTTAACCAACAACGACATCACTGGTGGTAACTCTGGTTCACCTGTCTTGAACGGTAAAGGAGAATTAATCGGCTTGGCCTTTGATGGCAACATCGAAGCGATGGCTGGCGATGTCATTTTTGACGAAAAACTTCAGAAAACAATTAACGTAGACATTCGTTACGTCTTGTTCATCATCGACAAATATGCAGGTGCCAAACACCTCGTTGACGAAATGACTATCGTTAAATAAAGCATTTACTTGTTGGTGCTTCCAACCAACTTGTAGATAAAAGGGCCTCTTCGGAGGCCTTTTTTATTGCCAATTAAAACGGATATTAATCTCTAACTTTGTCAAAAATTTAGCAATGGACTTTTTTAGCCTCATTAATTTTAAAGAAATCGCTACCGCTAGTATGGTTTTATTTGCTGTCATTGATATCATTGGCAGCATTCCGATCATTATCAACCTCAGGCAAAAAGTAGGACACATCGAATCAGAGAAGGCCAGTATTGTGGCCCTCTTGATCATGATTGTTTTCTTATTTATCGGGGATCAAATTCTGAGTCTGATTGGCATTGATGTCTATTCATTCGCTGTTGCAGGTTCTATTTTAATCTTCTTTATTGCCATTGAAATGATTTTAGGCATCACCCTTTATAAAGATGACGAACCAGAAACTGCCTCAATTGTACCCATTGCCTTCCCTTTGATTGCTGGCGCAGGAACCATGACTACTTTGATGTCTATGCGCGCTGCTTATGCCGACATCAATATTATAATTGCCATTATCATCAATGTGGCGCTTGTATATGTTGTACTGAAACTTTCTGGTAAAATTGGCGCTTGGCTGGGCAAAGGCGGCATTGGCATTATTAGAAAAATCTTTGGCATCATCTTGATGGCCATTGCCGTGAAGTTATTTACTGGCAATATTCAACACTTATTTGACTAGCCGCTGTGCTTAGTTTTAAGATTTAAGCACTGCTTTCAATTGAGCAAGATCAAAGCTTTGATTCAAAAGATAGGACCCTGGGCTTTTCAAAGCCGCGTAGCGCCATCGGTTATCTTGATTTTTCTTGTCTTGATTTAAAAAAGGCACTAACCCCATCGCATCCTGAGCAATTTCAGGAAGCGCGCTATAATTCGCCCTTACAAAATCAAATAATTCTTGGGCAGCATCTTGATCGAGTAAACCTTGTGCTTGTGCAATTTGAGCTTCGTAAGCCAAGCCCCAAGCAACTGCAACTCCATGAGCAATTGGCTCACTTTCCATGCAGCGTGCTTCAAATGCGTGCCCAAGGGTGTGCCCGAGGTTTAATACTTGTCTGACACCAATTTCAAATGGATCTTGCTCGACAATATTGATTTTAACCTGAATGAGCTCCCACAAAAGCGCTGTAGAAAGTTGCTGCTTGTTTTCAATGGCAAAAGCGACATCATTTTTATAGTGCTGCCAAAGATCGAGGCCACTAATTAAGCTATGCTTTAGCCCCTCGCCTAGGCCCGATAAATATTCTGGCCATGGCAGCGAATGTAAAAAACCAGGATCCATGTAAATATAGTCTGGTTGTTGAATGGTTCCGATGAGGTTTTTATAGCCCTTAAAATCGATGCCGTTTTTTCCGCCAATAGCTGCGTCAATCATGGCGAGCAAACTGGTGGGTAGCAAAATGCAATTGAGTCCGCGCTTATAGGTACTGGCCACAAACGCCCCTAAATCAGAAACGACACCTCCACCGAGGCAAATGAGCAAGTCTTTTTTGGAAACTTCGTAGTCTGTGAGCAATTCCCAAAGTTGAAGGGCATAGTCAATTGACTTCGTTTCTTCACCCGGCGGAAGCACAATTACTTCGGCATGAGCAAGCTGCTCAAAGCTTGTCAGCAAGTATTCAAGGCAATGTTGCTGTGTGTTTTCATCAACGAGAATCAGGATCTTTTGAGCTGAAAATTGCGCGAGTTTTTGAGGGAAGCTACTTTCTGTGAGAGGTCCAAAATCGAGTTGGACAGAAGAACCTTGAAAACGCTGAATAGCCATAGTGTAAAAATAAATAAAGTTCGGAGAATGCAACGAGTGCAAAAACCAAGTATTTTTGAAACATGATATCTTTCGACAATACTGAAATCGCTTTTCGATCCAAAAACAAAACAGATCTACAACGCGCTTATCTGCTTTTTAAAATCATCGGCTGGCCGCGTTTGGTCAAATTAGCCAAAGTAGCTACCCCTATTGCACTTCAAATCAAACTCCCAATTGAAGGCCTGATCAAAAAAACCATATTTAAACAATTTTGCGGCGGCGAGAGCATTTCCGATTGCCAAACAGCCATTCAAAATCTTGGTAAATTCAAAATCGGGACCATCCTTGACTACTCGGTTGAAGGAAAGACCCAAGATGAAGACTTTGAGGCAACAGCAGATATCATTATAGAAACCATCATCAGAGCTACAAAAGATTCCAATATACCCTTTGCCGTATTCAAAATGACCGGAATTGCGCGTCATGACCTTATTGAACTGGCATCAGACAGAATTCGAGCGCAAAGAAAAGGCCAAGAGCTAGCCCCATTAACAGCCACCCAAGAACAAGAATTTGCCGCCATCCACAAGCGCCTTGATCGCATTTGCAAAGCCGCACACGACAACGATGTTTCTTTATTCATTGACGCTGAAGAAACCTGGATTCAGACCGCAATTGACCAATGGACATTTGACATGATGCTCAGGTACAATAAAGAGTCTGACATCATTTTCAATACCATTCAAATGTACCGCCACGACCGACTTGCGTTTCTGAAATCAGAATTGGAACGCGCAAAGGCCGCACAAATTACCTATGGGGTCAAATTAGTGCGTGGTGCCTACATGGAAAAAGAAAGAGCCAGAGCCTTGGAATTGGGCTACCCCTCGCCTATTCAACCCGATAAAGCTGCAACCGACCGCGACTACAACGCTGCCCTGAAACTCATTGTAACAAACCAAGATGTCTTCACTGTTTGTGCTGGCACCCACAATGAAGACAGCGCTTTACTCCTTACGCAATTAATGCAAGAAGCGGGCATCGAAAATGGATCTACCAACCATTACTTTGCGCAATTGCTCGGTATGTCAGACCATATTTCTTACAATCTTGCTGATGCCGGCTATATGGTAGCCAAGTACGTGCCTTTCGGGCCTGTTAAAGAAGTATTGCCTTATTTATTGCGCAGAGCAGATGAAAACACTTCTGTTGCCGGACAAACAAGCCGTGAACTCAGTTTATTGATCAAGGAGAAAGCCAGAAGAGCCCGCGCGAAAGCTTAATATTTCAAGAGCTTGGTGCGTTGCCCAAGTGCATTCAGATAATAAACTCCGGCAGGAAATTGCTGAAGACCCAGCAGATGCGAAGCCTGCATATCGAACTGTTCCAATACGCGACCCTGATTATCTGTCAAAGTAAACGCAAGTGGGATGTCTGAAAAAGCAGTAATAATGACTAAATCTGCTGTCGGATTCGGATAAACTCCGAAGTTTTGGGATCCTTGAAACGCTTCGTGAAGACCAACTAACTGGTTCAAGGTAAATACGGTATCAGTTTGAATTTCACCTCCGCCTAATACATCAATTTTCAAGACATAAATATTTGAACCACCATTCAGTGCATTTTGATTATCCACCACATTTGAATTGGTGCCTACTGCTACATAACCTCCATCGGGTGTCGCCCTAATTTGACTAATTTGATCCAAACCTTCATTCAAAATGACTGTTCCCGACATAGAAGCCATCCAGTAGCCAAAATATGGATCAACATAACCAAAAATGAGGTCATAATTATCTTGAAACGTACTGCTATTGATGATTTGAAAGCCAAAGACCGACAAATTTTGCTGCGCGATATATTGAGCTTGGCAAATCCGGTTGTTTTCAATTGTTGTTGGGTTGTCAAGATGTGTAATTTCTTGCAGCATCACACCGGCTGTGGTGATGGTGCCAGAAAAATTATCGTAATTACTGGAGGAAACTCGGTGTGAACCTGCGAACATGATGCCATCTGGGGTGATGGTCAGGTCTGAAACCTGATAGGCTCCGGCGAAATGACCAAAGGTTTGCTGCCAAAGAATATTGCCATTGGCATTGAAGACTGCAATAAATGCTTTGGCTTCAGAAGAATCAGCTACATACCACTCGCCACCAATAGCGTAAGTAGTGTCTGACAAACGCTGTATGGCAAAAGCGCGGTCATCTCCGGGAGTTCCAAAAGATTTGGTCCAAAGAGTGTCGCCGTTTTTATCAAGGTGCAATACCAAGACATCAGCCGAGCCACCAAAAACTGCCTGGCGTTCACCAACCAATACCATACCTGTATCTATCGTTTGAACACCGTCGTGGATGCGTTCCCAACTTGGGCTTTCGTAGGTCTTGATCCATTGTTGATTGCCCGCTAAATCGGTATAAATTAGCATTGGATCAAAGGTTCCCGCTGACCAAGAATTTGACATACCGGCCATGTAGTATCCTAAACCTGGGCGATAAAACACGCGCTTAACCTCCTCGGTTTCCTGAGCGCCATAGGCCTGACTCCATTGGTAATTCCCTTGTTGATCGAGTTTCAATAAATAACCTTGGGCCGTCTCTTCAAAACTGCCTGAACTTCCGGCTACGACATAGCTTGAATCGGGCAAAACCAAGACATCTTCGCCTTTATCAAAACCATTACCCGCATAGAGCTTATAAAAGCGTTGTTGCCCTTGCGCTGCCGTTGCCAAGCATAAAAATAAAAAGACTATAAATCGCATTTGACTTGCAAATAAATGGAGGCTCCGTTTCGAAAAGTTAAATTATCGGTACGGAGGAAGATTTGATATTTATTGAAGGAGAAAGCGCTGTATGTTTGTGCTCTTAGGCCACCAAAACCACCATAAGCCGCGCCGATTCCCGTTTGCCATTTTTTAGTGACAAAAAAGTGAGCACCGGCAAAAAACATTGGCGTATATGTCTGGCGCAACATAAAATGTGCGCCGTAATAGGCCTGTACCCGAATAGTACTGTCGTTATTGACGAGTTTGGCTAATTGAATGCTAGCAGGAAGCAGAGTCCAGGAGCTCAGGCTGCTTCTTTGAAAATTTAAAGCTGAAAGCGCTGAATCGAGGTTGCTCACTAACTGAAATTGCTGCAAGGTTTGTAAGTCATAGGCGCCATAAGCATAGGAACCCTTAAACTGCAATTGTTGTAGTGGTGTGATTTGGTATGCCAGGCCTAAGTTTTGAATTTTGAGCTGAAATACCATCGGATCATGGTCTGTCTCGGACGCAAAGCGGTAATCAAGATCTAGGGCTAAACCAAGTGCAGAAAGCGCATTAGTTGCATAGCGGGCATTGGCATTAAGTTGTAAAAAAATTGAATCTTGAACGGGATCTTGAAACCAAGAGGCCTGATTAATATTGGCTGAAAATTGTTGGTGAACGCCTACCAAATTGAGCTGAACTGAACTCTTACTTTCCGGATGGTAGAGACCTAGGCCTACTTTTGAAAAACTGATACTCTGGATCTTGGTATGCGAAAAATCAAGGGTGTCCCCAATGAAAGGCGCTGCACCCAAGAAAACAAAGCCAAAGGCAGCATTTGAAAACTGAATACCTGTGTAGTTTTCAAGCCCTGCTCCGAATTGCCAATTCCAAGCCGAAGCCCACTTTTTAGGATCTTGACTCAGGGCCTTTTTTGATTGATAAAGCAAATTGGCTTGCATTTGCAAACCAAAGCTATTGCGATTGGGTAAGGATGCGTAGGTTTCCGCTAAAAAACTGGAATCTAGGTAGCCTCCGTAGAAAAAAGCATTGGGCAACTTGCGTGGCAATGAAGTACTGTTATATGATCCAGCAGACTCAAAAATGAGTTGTTGCTGTGCATGCGTCCAGTTTGTGATGAATAATACAATTAAAAGTCGAATGCAGTACTTCATGGGCGCATAGTTGTTTGAAGTTGCAAATTGAGCTTAAATGCTAAAAAAGCATGAGCCTGTACAGCTTGGGTTATGGTTAAACCCGTATTTGGGTCAAGGGTAGAACAACTGGCTTGTACGACAACTTGATCTAAACTATTGAGATCTTTCATCATTTCTTCAGGCAATGCTATACTGAGTTTCGATGTTTTTTTCATTAAGCCATCTGAGGGGTCTATTTGACCAAGTGTGCAAGCCGAAATTTGCGCAGTAGCCAAAACCGAATAGGCAATTTGACCATCTTTCAGAAAGAACAAAGTAAGATCCGTAGCAAAAGGGAAAGCATTAGTAGCTTCAATTAATATGGCGCCGGAGCTAACATGGGTTTTGCTTAAATCTTGATGAAGCGTTAAGTCAAAGGTGTCTTGCAGGGTGAGTTGATCTGCGTTGAATTGTAGCGGCATACTAGCGGCAACTTTGACTTTTAAACGGCTATTCGGAAACGCTTCATCATGACCAGCCGAGGTGTTCCCCCAAGGATTGATTTGTAATTCGTATGCGGCATTTTGAGTAGCCCCTAAATTTTCGAGATAGTTTTCAATGTTACTATTATTGGCATCAAAATGCAATTGCAGTGAACTGGGTTGCAAGCCTGACCAAGATCCTAAGGCCGGAGACAAATAGAAACTTGGGCCAATGGAAGGTGCTTGTAAATTGATACTTTGCCCTTGCGTGTTGGTTGCTTGTAAAGATGCCAACTGTCCTCTTAAAGCCACCTTGAAGCCATTTTCTATCGTGACATCTAAAGCCAATTGGGGCAAATCTAGGGTGCCGGCAACTAA